>JBBSRY010000356.1:0-3766 GCA_038242595.1 Mycobacteriales bacterium | reverse complement strand
GGTGACCGGGCAACGGCTCGAGCCGGGCCGTGCGGTGCTGGCCTGTCGGGTCCTCGAGCCCGACGGACTGGAGTCGTCGCGGCGGCTGCCGAGGATCGGCTCCTGACACGGTGGCCCGACGGTTGGCGCACGATCCGCTGGCTGGCGCCCGACAGTCCCGCTGGTCACGGTTCGCCGCTATCGCTGCACCGGGTGTGGTCACGTGTGGCGTCAGCTTCGCCGGCGGCTGCGCAGTCTTGCTGGTGTCTTGGCGCCACACGAGCTAGGCTTGGGCCGCTCTCGCGGCTCAAAGCTCGGCACAATCGTGGAGGTAGCTATGCGGGTCAACCCCTTCCTCGCGCCCTTGCTTGCCGCAGCCCTCGGCGCCGCAGTTCTGACGACCGTTCCAGCAGCCAGGGCGAGTGCAGCCACGGGCCCCATCTTCACGGTCATAAATACGACCGAGATCCCGCCGGACGGTGTCTGGTTCCGCAATAGCCCGCACACGGCCGACACCGACCGTGTGACCGGCCACGGGGTCTACATGAACGAGCAGGTGCAGCTGCATTGCTACGCTTGGGGAGATGCTGTCGGGGCTTACAACAACAGCCTGTGGTACTACAGCTTGAACGTCACGCGGCCGACGAATGCCGGCCTCAGCAATGAGGGCTACCTCAACGCGCACTACATCAACGACGGCTTGGCGGCCAACCAGATCGATGCCGGGGTCCCGGAATGCGGCGCGGCGCCCCCGCCTCCCCCGCCGGTTCCGATCGGCAACCGTGTGGCGTACTATTCCGGGCTCGGCTCGGCTGGTTCGCCAAAGGCAAACAACTTGGGTGTCGATCGCAACCTCACTTACGACGGTTCGTACGACGGAAGATGGAAGCCCGGGGTGTCATGCGTCCCCGATTCAAACGCGATAAAGTTCGCCAGCAAGGACATCAACCGACTCGCCGGCTGGAGCGTCGGAAGGCTGGGTCCGATTTATGCATTACGGTACTTGAAAGATCACAATCCGGAGGCCGCGCGGCGGATCAACTATGTGGTTATGTTCGACCCGGGCGCCCCAAGTAGCTTTGACAAATGTGACTACAACCGAACGACGGTTCAAGCCGATACAACACTCGCCTGGTGGCTCGGTCTCTCGGATAGCAATCGCCTGATCATCATGTCTGGAAAGCCCACGGCCACAAACCACCACGAGACGATCCAAAATGCATACTTCCCTGCAATCAAGCAGGCGGGAACCGGGGTGCGAACTCGCGTGTTGGTTTGTAACTACGGCCTCGACCATAATGCTACGTATAACAATTACGCGTACCTGATGACGGCTTCGTATCGGCTCTCTACGGCGCAGGGCTTCAGCTCGTGTCCGAAGCAGGGGTCGGCAGCTGTGTGGGGCTGGAACCCTTAGCTCGACCATCACGCGCACGAACTTCCCTGCATGCCCTCATGGAATAGCGATCACGAGGCAGGCGGGCACTTACTCGGCTCGGGCCGTGGATGCTCCAATTGCTGGCGGATCCTGTTCAGAAGCTGCTAACGATTCGGTAGCAATAGAGGGTGATCAGTCGCTTGTCGTTACCTAAAGCAGCGCCGGCATCGCCCGAACGTGTCAGCACCACGCCGCACCCGGACAGAGCGATAATCCTTGCTCGCTAAGACTCGGGCAAGAGACGGTTCAATGTCATCGATCTGCCAGGCCTGCACTTTCAGGTGTTGCGCTATATCCGCTGGTGCCACGCTAAGCGTTCCACCTGGGGAAGCTTGAAGATTTGCGCTTAGCTCGCACATCGACGCAGCGTAGATTTTTCCTGCGCGGTCCTGCGAACAAGTCACGTTATCCTTTAGGTTAACGGGCTCATCACAAATGAAGGTGTAGCCGGATGGCGGGGGCAGTAGCCGGGTAGGCGTCGAGGTCCCCGATGATAGGAGTTCCTACACAGCCCATCCGGAAGACCTCGACCTGTCTAACGCTACCTTCCATGCTGCTGGCCTGACCACGTTCTGCCGGCTCGATAAGCTCTGGAGTGTTCCCACTTTTGTGGACGCCGGTATTAGGCTGCCAATTCGTTGATGTCCCTGTATCCTAGTTCATATTCTTCGGGCGTCAAGTATCCCAGCGTTGAATGACGCCGAATCGTGTTGTAGTAGTTCTCGATTCAGTCGATGGACTCCTTGCGCAAGCGGTGAATGTCCGGCCACGGCCGGGTGTGGATCAGTTCCTTCTTGTACGTAGCGAAGAATGATTCGGACACGGCATTGTCGTAACAAACGCCTGTCCTGCCCAGAGAACGTTTCACGTTGTTCCGCTTGCAATAGCGGCTGAACTCGCCAGACGTATACTGTACGCCGCGGTCTGAAATGGAATATGACGCCAGCACCGGGGCGCCGGTTCTTGATCGCCATGTCTAGTGCGTCGGTGACCAGGTCGGTGCGCATGTGGTCATCGATCGCCCAGCCGACCAAGCCCCGTGAATGCAGGTCGATCACGGTGGCGACGTAGGCCCAGCCCTGCCACGTCTTGACATAGGTGCTGTCCCCGCACCACTTCTGGTTCGGCGTCTCGGCGATGAAGCCGCGACCGATCAGGTCCGGCGCGGGCACCGGCTGGTCGCCTTGGACGGTGGTGCGCTTCCACGCCTTGGGGTGGCGTCCCTGCAGGCCAGCCGCCTTCATCAGGCGCCACACCCGCTTGCGCGACAGCCGGTGGCCGGCCGCGACCAAGCCGGCGTGCACGCGCCGTACGCCGGGGTTGCCCCGAGCCTACCGGCAGATCGTGGATCAGCGCGGTCAGCCGGTCATCGGCCTGCGCGTGGGCGCTGGGCTCGGCCCCGCGCCAGGCGTAGTAGCCCGAGCGCGACACTTCCAGCTGCTCGCACATGAACGCCACCGGGTACTGCAGCGAGTCAGCCCAGTCCGCGATCGCAGCAAACTTCACTGCTGCTCTTTCGCGAACCAGGTCGCCACTTTTTTTGCGAAACTCACCTGCATCTGCAACTGGGCGTTCTCGGCTTTGACGTCTTTGTTCTCCCCGCGGAGCCGAATCAACTCCGCCCGCTCAGACTCGTTCAGCGGGGCATCCGACGGCTGCGCCGCCTCCCTCGCATCGCGTTCCTTCTTCACCCATTTCCCCAACGTCATCTCGTGCACATCAATGTTTCGCGCAACCTCCGCGATCGCCCTACCCTCATCGAGAACAAAACCGACAGCGCTTGCCTTGTACTCATCGGTAAAACTACGTCGTGTCGAACCCACTCTACTGCCTCCCAATTCACGGGGCAGCTAATCTCGGTGTCCACCAAACCGGGTACGGTTCACTCGGGCTGGAGGTGACTGGGCAGCGTCTCGAGCCGGATCCTGCCGTGCTGACGGGACGGGTGGTCGAACCGGATACCTGGTGCCGCGGGTGCGGGTGCGGGTGCGGGTGTACCGCGGGACACGGTCGTGCGGCGGCTGGCGCACATGCCACTGGGGTGGCGGCCGACGACCCTGCTGATCGGTCAGCATGTCTTTCACGTGTTGGAGTTGGAGCGTGAGATCACACGTCGCGTGTTTGAATCGTCGCTGAGGTGTCGGGCGTGGCGGCCTTTCGCGGGCCAGGGTCGGTGGCCTTCCTCGCAGTGCGCTTTGACGCGGTGTCTCATGCGTTCGATGAACGCAGGGAGGCAGTATCGGTGCCACTCTTCGAGCCTGTCACTGGATAGGGCGGTCCCGGCTTGGCGTCGCTGGTCGGCCAGGACCGCGATCTCGTGGACCAGGTGCGGGTGGTGTGGCCAGCACG
>JBBSRY010000355.1:0-3769 GCA_038242595.1 Mycobacteriales bacterium | reverse complement strand
CGGTCGTCGGTTCTTGGGCGACGGTGTTTGCCCATACTCTGCGCTACTCGGTCAGCGGGCCTTGCGGGCCGATGATGAGTCCGGCTGCGACCAGTTCCACGGTGATGGTGGTCGCTACCGCCGCGGCCAACAGTAACGAGATCAGCACCAGAAGTTGAGCGGTACCCGCCTGCAGTGGGCCGGCTCCGGCCAGCAACACTCCTACGAATGCACCGGGTAAAGTGACCAGTCCAACGGTGCGCGTCTGGTCCATCCCGGGGAGCAGCGCCAGTGCGGCCGCCGGTCTGCCGATCAGATGGACCGCTTCCCGTCGGCTGAGCCCGATCGATAGCGCGGCCTCGTATTCGCCCTTGCGTTGGTGCAATTCCTCCAGGGCACGTCTGCCGGCCAACGAGGTTGCTGTCATCGTGCCGCCGATGATGATGCCGGCAACCGGGAGCACTCCCAGCGGTTTGAACGGCACCACTGTACTGAGCAGAATCAATGTCAGTGTCGGGATGACTGCAGCAGAGACCGAGGCCAGCGTCCACCCGGCACGTGCTCGGTAGGTGCGGCTGATGCGGCCCGCAGCGGTACCGGCGGCGATGAAGATCATCACGGCAATGAAGGCCAGCGTCCAGACCATCGAGCGCAGGACGAACACGATGATCAGCGACACGGCCGCAAGTTGTACGGTGGCCCGAACGGCGGCGATCACGACTTCGCTGCCCTTACCCAATTTATTGAGCTGGACCAGGAGTGCGGCAGCGGCAGTGAAGACAATCAGCAGTATTGCCAGCATCGGGCCGAACTGGACATTTGCTTCTGTCAAAGGGCGCCGATCTGGTAAGAGGGTGTTCCTGATTCTGCCTGGTGCGCCGATGGCGTGATGACGGCGGGTTGAGGGCCCGCGATGGTCAGAACCGGTCGAATCTCTGAGGTAACCTTGACGAGCTTGGTTCGCCGAGCAGGCCGGGATGTGGCGCAGCTTGGTAGCGCACTTGACTGGGGGTCAAGGGGTCGCAGGTTCAAATCCTGTCATCCCGACAGAAAAACCCTGATGAGACTTAGTTCTCATCAGGGTTTCGTCGGTTATGGACGTAATTTTCGATGGTCACTAACGGGTCATTTGTGGTCCACTTGCCGTCGAGCGGCGATTCTGACGTGGACCACTATCAAACGGCCGTAAAGTCGTGCAGTGGGCTCAAGGGTGTCCATGAAGTGGGCCAATATCGACCCATGACGATGTTCCGGGCACTCAGCAAGGTTTCGGAAGCGGTCATCTGGGTGTTCACGGTGTGGTTCCGTCGCGATGGGTTACATCCTTCGTCGGGGTGTCTGGGCGACGATTCATTCGCTTGTTTTATGGCGCCGGAGCGATGCCGGTCCTCGGGGTGAAGGTAGGCCTGAGGCCGCTTATCATCCCCACGAGCATCACCCGGGACTCGATCGCGCACCTGGCCTCGCACCATGTCCCTCTTGCTCTGGCCACGGCTGGCAACATCCAACAGGATCTTCGCCGGTTCTGATGGCATCCCGCGAAGGATTCGACGCTATCGCGGGGTTGGCCGGAGCTGGCCTTCGACGTAGGCGGGCTTGCGCAGCAGTACGCCAGCAACTGAGGCGATGAGTGCGGTGATGATCAGCATGACGAACACAGCGGTCCAGCCTCCGGTCGCTTCTCGCAGAACGCCGAAGAGCAGTGGCCCGAAGGACGCGATGGTGTAGCCGACGGCTTGAACGAAGCTGCTCAACGCGATCGACCCGTGCATGGTGCGAGAACGAAGGTTGATCAACACGAGGCACAACGGGAAAAGAAGCGCCCCCAGTCCGATGAAGGTCACCCACAGTACCGGTGCGAAACCCGGGGCGAGCAGCAGACCGAGGTCGCCGATGATGAAGAAAAGAACCCCCAGATGCACGAGCGTGGCCACATTCTGTATTCGCGCCGCGAGCACCGGAACTAACAGTGCGGCCGGAAGTCCCATCGCGGCATACAACCCGAGAAGCGCGCCGGATTCGGTGGGCGTGATTTCGGTAGTTTGCGCGAAAATGTCTGGTAACCATGTCAGCACACCGTAGACATTGAATGACGAAACCGCGAAGACGGAGGCCACAGCCCACGCCACACCCGACCTCCAAATCGGCCGGACGCGAAGGGTAAGCGTTTGCGGGAGTTCGGCGACACCCTGATGGCGGGTCCCTGTCACGTCTTTTGATCGTCGAAGCAACAGGGTCAGCCAGGGAACGAGGCTCGTGAGCGCGAGGACGGACCATATTCCGAGTGAGGTTCTCCAGCTGGTCTGTTGCGCGATGGGCACGGCCACGAGGGCGGGTACGGCAGCACTTGCTGAGGCGAGCGTCGCGTAGAGGGCGGTCACGAGCCCTATGCGGTCGGGAAAATAGCGCTTGACCAAAGGTGGAAGCAGGACATTTCCGATTCCCATTCCGATGAGAGCGAGCGCGCTGCCGGTCAGGAGCATGGGGTAGCCGGGTGCGGTGGCGCGCAGCAGGTGTCCGGCGATCATGAGAGCGATAGCGATGACGAGGAATTGCTCAAGTCCAATTTTTCGGGAAATGCTCGCGCTGATGATGGCCGAGGCGGCGAAGGCCATCGGGGGAATCATGCCGAGCAGGCCCAGGGCGATGTTGTCCAGCGGGATGTCTACTGCGATATCCCTGGCGATGGGAGAGATCGCCGAGACCGCCGTTCGAAGGTTCAGGGCAACCAGAAGGATGCCGACAAGGGCAACAGTACGGCCTGCCCAGAGCGGAAGAGGATGTGAAGAAGACAAACCCCTACCTCGCATCGCAGATCGTGGGGGTGCGCTGGCCACTCACCGGAATCCGAGCAGGAGTTGCCCACCAGATGCTCATACGGTAGCCACCGGACCATGAACCCGAAACGAAACGGTGTCTCCGACGTTAATCGTTGCGAGCCCGGACACTCGAGCTATCAGTCGCATTCCGTCGTTTCGTTCGAGATCGACCAGGTGGTCCATCCCGGTGAATCGCACGTTCGAAATGCGGGCATGGAGGGCATCCGGCTCAGGATTTTCCGCGGAGCCCACGATGATCGACTCCGGGCGTACTACTGCCAGGGAATGTGATTCGGCGATGGCGCCCCGCACTCCCAGGTTTCCCAGGCAGGTATCGACCATTCCGTCGGCGATGCGGACCGCAGGGACCAGGGTGACATCACCGACAAACTCTGCAACGAAACGACTTGATGGCTGGTGATAAATCTGATGGGGGCTTCCCGTCTGATGAATTCGACCCTCAGACATCACGATCACTTCGTCCGCGATCTCGAAAGCCTCGTTCTGGTCATGGGTCACGAGCAGGGCTGTGCTGCCTGTCTGCCTGATGGTGTCGACCATGTCGCGGCGCACCCGCTCTCGCAGGTGCGAATCCAGCTGGGAGAATGGTTCATCCAGCAGGATGATGCGCGGATCCGTTGCGAGCGTCCTGGCGAGCGCGGCCCGTTGTTGTTGCCCGCCCGATACCTCGTGAGGCATACGACCGGAAAGGTCAGCCAACCCAACCAATTCCAGCAGGCGCGTCGTTGACGCGGAGCGGAGGTGTCGCGGCACCCCATATCCGATGTTCTTCGCAATAGTGAGGTGAGGGAACAGCACGTTGTCCTGGAACACCAGCCCGACACCACGACGTTCCGGGGGCAGGTACAGGCCGGGTGCCTGAACCGCAGATCCCGACAGGTGCACGGTTCCGGCATCTGCTCGTTCGAGGCCCGCGATGATGCGGAGCACCGTCGTCTTTCCGCAGCCCG
>JBBSRY010000354.1:0-3770 GCA_038242595.1 Mycobacteriales bacterium | reverse complement strand
ATCGGGCAAATTCCCACCGCTGTCAGTCTGGGAGCGGATCGAGGCGGGGTTTCCGGCAGCCGCGTCAGGGTACCCTCACCTGGTACGTATCAGCCGGATTCCAGACGGCGGAACGTGCCGAAGGGATGGGTAATTCCGTTGGGAAATCCAACACTCAGCAATTCCGATCAGGTCAATCCAGTTAATGGCGATACCGCGGCAACATCGGTGGGGGGAGCACCACGCACCACACAGACGTCCGATCAGCTCGCGACCAGATTTACTGCTGACGCGATGCCGATGCTGGATCAGTTGTACGCGGCTGCGCTACGAATGACGCGCAACCCTGCTGATGCCGAGGATTTGGTGCAGGAAACCTTCTTGAAGGCCTTCGCAGCTTTCGCCTCCTTCCGGGAGGGCACCAACCTTCGGGCCTGGCTGTACCGAATCCTGACCAACACCTTCATCAATGGATACCGCAAGAAGCAACGGCAGCCTCTGGTGTCGCCGACCAGTGAGATCACCGACTGGCAGCTCGCGGCCGCCGAATCCCATACCTCGAACGGGTTGCGGTCCGCCGAGATGGATGCGATGGATCGATTGCCGGACAGCGATGTGAAAGAGGCACTGCAGGAACTCCCGGAGGAGTTCCGAATTGCCGTCTATCTGGCCGATGTCGAGGGCTTTGCCTATAAGGAGATCGCTGAGATCATGGAGACCCCGTTGGGCACCGTGATGTCCCGGTTGCATCGGGGCCGACGCATGCTGCGCGAACTTCTGACCGACTATGCAACCGAAGCCGGGTTGATTCGCCCGACTGCGGCGACCGCTGCCACGGGTGGTGTCTGAGCGATGACCTTGAACGAAGATTCGCCCGCGACCGAAGCCACCACAAAGACCGCAGCAGGGAATCTCGAACCGGAATGCTCCAGGGTGCTCGATGACATCTGGGCTTTTCTGGATGACGAGATGGACCCGGCCGCCAGGCAACAGATGAGAGCGCATCTGGACAATTGCTCCCCCTGCCTGGATGAAAGTGATATCGGCGAGAAGCTGAAGGCGCTGTTGCACCGCAAATGCGGCGGTGAGGTAGCTCCGGAGGTCCTTCGGGAACGCCTGATCCTGGCTCTGCACCAGCGACTCTGATCACTACCGACCCCAGGTGGGGGCTGACCCTTAAAGCACATTGGCTCCGCCTGGAATCGCCGTGGAGGCACAAAACCCCGCTTGCCCATCCGAGGGCCTGCGGGGTTTTGATTATTGCTGAAAACTTCGGTCAGGCGTTGGGACGCTTGCCGTGGTTTGCGCCGCCCTTCTTACGGGACTTGCGCTTACGTCCGCGCTTGCTCATGGCTGCTCCCTTCGCTGTCGCTGTGGTCAAGTGATAACTCCGGCGTGGCTCACTGCAGGCAGGATCGTCAGGCCCGCAGATCAACAACGCCAAGTCGGTGCAGACACGAAGAAACCCCGTCCTGCGATACGTCTATGGTGCCATGTCTGGCGCGGCTCTTTCGCCAACCGTGGTTTGATTGCTACTGCGTCCGCGAATCCTTGCGGCGGTTCGGACACAGATTTGCGGCCACGGCCGCGGGTGGAGGTACGGCGATGGCCGAGGAAGTACGCGCCGAGATGGTGGCGAACGTCTGGAAGGTGCTGGTCGCCGAGGGCGACACCGTCGAGGACGGCGACACCCTGGTGATCCTGGAGTCCATGAAGATGGAGATTCCGGTCATTGCCGAAGCCGATGGCGTGATTTCCAAGATTGCCGTCGCCGAAGGACAAGTAGTCAAAGAGGGCGACCTGATAGCCGAAATTTCCTGACCCTCATTCGGTCCGTTCACCGGCTCCAGCCGGTGGGCCACTGATGAGGCAGCAAACCCGATAGGCCTCGCAGATGTCCACTCTGTCCGATCTGCTGGGCGAACATACCAGCCTGCCCGGGTCCGCGGTGTCCCACTTGCAGCGTCTGGTGGCCGAATGGCAGTTGCTGGCTGACCTGTCCTTCTCTGACCTGGCCATGTGGGTACAGGTCTACGAGGGCCGTTTCTTGTGCGTGGCGCATGTACGCCCGACCACCAGTAAAACTGCCTGGGTCGATGACCTGGTCTCCCGGGTGGTGTCGGCGAAGAACTATCCGGTCGCGAGCCTGGCCAGAGCGCAGCTGCGGATCACCACCCAGTTGGATGTGCCGTTGCCCAGCGGGATCAGGGTGGATCGGGCGGTGATCCCGGTCCGGCATGAGGCTGAGATCATCGCGGTGATCAACCGTGACTCGGTCATCACCGACGGCAGGCATTCCAGTCACCTGGAGTCTGCATACCTGGAGGTGGCGCAGGATTTGTTCCAGATGGTCACCGACGGTTCGTTCCCGTCGCCGAAACAACCCGCGGAAATCCTTACCGGTCCACGTGCGGGGGACGGATTGCTGAAGTTGAACCCGGCCGGATTGGTCAGCTATGTCAGCCCGAACGCATTATCGGCCTATCACCGTCTAGGGCTCCAGGATTCGGTCACCGGCGCCCATTTGGCATCGGTCACCAGGAAATTGATCAGCGACCCCTTCGACGGGGCCGAACTTGCGGCCCGAATTTCCGCCGCGGTGCAGGGGAGTCCGACGCTGCGGATGGAGATCGAGGCCAAGGGCACCACGGTGCTATTCCGGTCTTTGCCGCTGCGCCCGAGTAATCGCAGTGCGGGCGCTCTGGTTCTGGTACGCGATGTCACCGAGGTGCGACGTCGGGATCGAGCGCTGCTCAGCAAGGACGCGACAATCCGGGAGATCCATCACCGGGTGAAGAACAACCTGCAGACAGTGGCCGCATTGTTGCGATTGCAGGCCCGTCGCTCGGATCAGCCGGCCGTTCAGCGAGCGCTGCACCAGTCGACCCGCCGGGTCGCCACGATCGCGATGATTCACGAAACACTGTCGACCTCGGCTGATGACCGCGTTGACCTGGATCAGATCGTTGATCGGTTGGTGCCCATGATTTCCGATGTGGCAGCGGCTGAAACCGCCGACCGAGTGAAACGAATCGGCTCCTTCGGGGTGTTGAACACCGAGCTGGCAACACCCTTGGTGATGGTGCTGGCAGAGGTGGTGCAGAACGCGGTGCAACACGCCTACCCGGCAGACCACCCCGGCGGGTTGGTGACGATAACCGTTGCCAGATCAGCGAAGTCGCTTGATATTGTGGTCGACGATGACGGAAACGGGATGCCGGAAGGCTTCTCGATGGAAAAAGGCACCGGCCTGGGATTGCAGATTGTTCGGACACTGGTCGACGCCGAGCTTCGCGGGTCGATCAGCATGCGCCGTCGGGAAGCCGGTCTTGGCACCGAAGTAACGCTGAAGGTACCCCTGCGATCGCGCGGGTAAGTGCACGGGTTGGATTTCGCCTGACCACCGGCAATAGCAAGAACCCCGGCTCCCATCGGGAACCGGGGTTCTGGTAGATCTGTTTGCGCAGCAGGCGCCGTCGAAACGGTGCGAGTTCAGCGCATTGTTACAGGCTGTGTGCGCGTGCGCGGGCCCGACGGCGCTTGAGTGCGCGACGCTCGTCCTCGCTCATGCCGCCCCAAACACCGGCGTCCTGACCTGTCTCGATCGCCCAGCTCAGGCACTCACTGCTGACGGGGCAACGACCGCAAACGGCCTTGGCTTCGGCAATCTGCAGCAGTGCGGGCCCAGAATTCCCGATCGGGAAGAACAGTTCTGGGTCTTCGTCGCGGCAAATTGCGCGGTGGCGCCAATCCATGATGTGTTACTCCTCAAGTGGTGGTGAAGCATATGT
>JBBSRY010000353.1:0-3781 GCA_038242595.1 Mycobacteriales bacterium | reverse complement strand
GGACCACCTGCTGCAGATGGCCAACTCGACCGGGGTGGTACGGGTCAGCGCGGACCGCAACAGCAGCCCCGCCATTTTGACGGCGCTCAAACAGCGCGGGGCCACTGATGTGATGATCGTTGCGTTGCGGACCAACGATCGCGTCCGCGGCTACGTGGAGGTGCGGGATCGGCTCAGTCGGTGGGGCCGATTCTCCGCAGAGGACGGCGAATTCCTGGCCACCCTCTCCGGTCATATGGCAACCGCACTGGAGAACGTGCGACTGTTGGCGACCCTGCGTAATGAGGCCTACCGAGATTCTGTCACCGGGCTTCGCAGTCGAGCCGGGTTGGCCGTTGACGCCGAAACAGCGTTGGCCAATGGCACTTTGGGTTCCGTCGTGCTGGTGCAGCTGGATACCCTTTCCGAGGTCAACAATGCGCTCGGCTACAGCCACGGTGAGGAACTGCTGGTGCTCGCCGGGCAGCGCATCGTGGACGCCAGTCCGATACGGAGACAGATTGCGCGGCTGGAGGGGGATCTGTTTGCCATTCTGATGGAGCCGATGCCTGAAGCCGCGCTCACCGAAGAGGTGGTGGCAGTTCTGGCCACCGTCAGTACCGCGTTCCCGCTTGTCGGAGTTGATGTCGAAGCCGAGCCGCACGCCGGGATCGCCCTGGTGCAGGGCGGGGGGCTGAATCCGGCTCAGGACAGCGTCGGTCTGCTGCAACGAGCCGAAATGGCGCTACTCGCGGGGCGCAATCGTCATGAGCGGTATGAGATCTACCGTCCGACCATGGGCGAGATGTATCGCCGGCGATTCCAGCTGGTCACCCAGTTCCGGCAAGCGGTCGAAGCCGGCCACATCGTTGTCTACTACCAGCCCAAGATCACCCTGCGGAACCAGGAACTACGTGGTGTTGAGGCCCTGGTTCGCTGGGTGCACCCGGAATTCGGGATGGTGACGCCGGCCGAATTCGTCAAGGCCATCGAAGCCACCGGTTCGATCGACATCCTGCTCAATCACGTGCTGGATACCGTTTTGAAGCAGATCAAGTTGTGGACCGCCCGCGGTATGCAGATCAGCGTCGCGGTGAATCTTTCGGTGCGTAACCTGACCGCAAGCTTCCCGGAGCGGGTGGCCGAGGCACTGCAGCTCCACGATGTGCCGGCCCGGCTACTCATGTTCGAGCTGACCGAATCAAATGTGATGAACGACCCGGAGCAGGCATTACCGATTCTGGACGCCTTGCAGGCCCAGGGAATTGCGTTGTCGGTGGACGATTTCGGCACCGGATACTCTTCGCTGGCCTACCTGCGCCGGCTACCGATCGAAGAGATCAAGATCGATCGATCCTTCGTTCAGGGGATGTCGACCGAGCTGGGAGACCTGGCCATCGTGCAGTCGATCATCGACCTGGGGCACTCGCTGGGACTTCAGGTGGTTGCCGAAGGGGTGGAGGAGGAATCGTCGCGGGAGGCGCTGCGATCGATGCGCTGTGATGGGATGCAGGGCTTCCTTTTGAGCCGTCCGCAGCCGGTGGATCGCTTCGAGGCGTGGTTGGCTGCCAGGACTGTTCGTTCGGTCCAGCCCGGCACCTCCCAGCCGGTGCTGCGGGTGGTCGGATAAGTACCCTGACCTGGCGTTTTCATTGTCAGGCCGGTCGTCATGTACAGTAATTTCCAGTCCGCTGCGGATGGTTTGAGAGGGTGTCAAACCGGATGCGGCGGGTGTTGCATGCCCCCTTAGCTCAGTCGGTAGAGTGACTCCATGGTAAGGAGTAGGTCAACGGTTCGAATCCGTTAGGGGGCTCGGAACAGCGGCTGTGGGACATTCGTGTTTCACGGCCGTTTTCTGTGAGGACAGGGTGTCGGCTGACTGTTCTTAACGTGAGGCGGTGTAGCTCAGCTGGTTAGAGCGAGCGACTCATAATCGCTAGGTCGCCGGTTCGAGTCCGGCCATCGCTACGATGCGGCCAGTATTCTTGTGGCCGTAGCCGACTGTTGTCCCGGTGGGTTGATCCCACTGAGGCAGCAGCCCCGAAACAGATGAACCGCCAACTTCGACGGTTCGCAGTAGAAGAAAGAGGCCCTCGCCCGTGGCCGCCACTGACGTACGCCCGAAGATCACTCTCGCCTGCGAAGAGTGCAAGCACCGCAACTACATCACCCGCAAGAACCGTCGCAATGACCCAGATCGTCTTGAAATCAAGAAGTTCTGCCCGAACTGCGGCACCCACAAGAACCACAAAGAAACCCGCTAGTTCTCGTGCCGATGGACCAGGCCTTCGTCGGCCGATCCTTGGATTTTCCTGAACCTTACGAGGTGGGAATCGAAAAGATCCGTCAGTTTGCTGACGCCATCGGTGACGATAATTCGCTCTACCACGACAGGGTGGCCGCGCAATTCGCCGGCCACCCTTCAGTCGTTGCCCCGCCGACCTTTGCCATCCAGGTCATCGCCCGCGCCCAGGATGCGGTGATGTTCGACCCATCGCTGGGTTTGGACTTCTCCAGGGTGGTGCACCTGGATCAGCGGTTTGTCTATCAACGGCCGATCTTTGCCGGCGATGTGTTGTCCTGCGTCGTGACGGTGGAGTCGATCAAAGTTCTGGCCGGAAATGATGTGATCACCGTTCGTACCGATGTCTCGTCGGCTGACGGCTCTACGGTGGTTTCCTGCTGGGGAACGCTGGTGTCCCGTGGCTGATCTCGAGTCTGATGTCGGTTCCGGATCCGCTCCCGGTTTGGACGGGACCGAGGTCGGTTTTGTGCTGCCTCCACTGTCGTTACAGGTAACCCGGGCCCAGTTGGTGCGATATGCCGGTGCTTCCGGGGACTTCAATCCGATCCACTGGAACGACCGGACGGCTACTGCCGTTGGCCTGCCCGGTGTCATCGCGCACGGCATGTTGACGATGGCGTTGGCGACCCGGATCGTCACCTCATGGGTCGGCGACCCCGCGCGGGTACGCGAGGTGTCGGTGCGGTTCACCCGGCCAGTTGTGGTTCCCGATGACGAAGTCGGCGCTCTGGTTGAGGTCTCCGCTGTGGTGGGCGCCGTCGTTGACGGTGTCGCACGGGTCGACATCACCGCTCGCTATGAAGGGCAAACGGTGCTGGGCAAAGCCCGCGCCTTCGTGGTTCTGTAGTCCTTGGCAGCCGGTTTCGCGGCGCCCGTTGCCATTGTGCCCCGCGGTGCAGCTCTTGAACTTTCGCGCCTTTTCGCGCTTTTCGCGTCCTATTGAGGGCGCAAGCTTTGATTCGGCGCGAAAGTTCTGGCGGACGGGGGCACGCGGCTCGGATGGCGGGATCTGGGCGGAGCGCCGGCATGGTTATCCACAAGTGCCATTCCTTCCACATCCACTGATCAGATCGAGACTGTCGGATCGACTTACCGCATGGTCAATCCATGACCAGCCTCCAACCGCAGCCAATGCTGCGACCACACCTGATTGCGATCGGCTTGGCGGATCCGGCCATTCGGGCGCTCTGCCGTAAGGGTGAATGGACCGCCATCAGGCCGGGTGCCTACATAATTTCCGCGGAACTGGCGATGTTGGGGCCCAAGGCGCGCCATCGCCTCATGATCGAGGCATATCGGCCAATACTGGATTCCGGAACCGTACTCAGTCACGCCTCGGCGGCGATCATTCACGGGTTGCCGGTATATCGGATGGATCTGACTGCTGTTCAGGTCACTCGCGACCGAAATCGGAGTGGTCGTCGAAATCCCCATCTCCATGTCCATGTGAGCCCGCTGGATGTGTCCGAAGTTGTTCAGCTGCAGGGGTTTACCGTT
>JBBSRY010000352.1:0-3797 GCA_038242595.1 Mycobacteriales bacterium | reverse complement strand
TCAGCACCGGTAGTCATCGCAGGCAGTGCAGATAGGTGAATATGCAGTCCAAGATTTCGGCCGCCGGATGAAGGCCCCAGTTTTCCCCGCACTCCCCCGCCGCTCCACGAGTACGAGGTGTACAGCATGACTACCCTGCAAGATCCATCCCGAGGGATGCCCAGCAAGGCCAAAGGCCGGAGCAAGACCGTGCGTCGTGTCTCCGGCGCCTTGGCTTTGCTATTCGCACTCGTCACCGTGGGGTTCCTGTACTCCGCGCTGACCCCCACACCGCAGACAGCTGTCGCCGGTGAGGTTGATGTTGCGGCCATCGCCGCCGGCCAGCAGCTTTACGACAACTCCTGCATCACCTGCCACGGCGCCAACCTGCAGGGCGTTAAGGACCGCGGCCCGTCTTTGATCGGTGTCGGCCAGGCGGCCACCTATTTCCAGGTGGCCACCGGGCGGATGCCGGCAGTTGACAACGGCGCCCAGATTCCCCGCAAGTTGCCGTTCTTCAACGAGGAGCAGGTCGCGCAACTCGGGGCCTACATCCAGGCAACAGGTGGCGGACCCGAAATTCCACAGGGCAACCTACAGAACGTCGAAGCTCTCGCCGAGGGCGCTGAGCTGTACCGCCTGAACTGCGCTTCCTGCCACAACTTCACGGGTAAGGGCGGCGCCCTTTCGCAGGGTAAGTACGCCCCTGCCCTTGGTCAGGCAACGGATCAGGAGATCTGGGCTGCAATGATATCCGGTCCACAGAGTATGCCGAAGTTCTCCGATGCCCAGTTGACCCCGGAAGAGAAAATAGCCGTCATCACTTACGTTCAAAATGCCAAAGCCACCATAGATCCGGGCGGCTACGGGCTCGGTGGTTTCGGTCCCGTCTCCGAAGGATTCTTCGCCTTCCTGATCGGCATGGGCCTGATCATCAGCGTGACACTGTGGATGGGAGCGCGCGCATGAGCGGCGGTCAAGACGTAGAGATTCCGTCGGCCGAAGTATTGGCCACCATGTCACGTGAGGATCTGGCGCGACTCGGCGCCCGCCTCGACGGTGTCGAACTTGTCGAATACGGCGAGCAGTATGAGCCGGGCAGCAAAGCCGATAAGCGTGCCGAGCGAAAGGTTGCTCGCTGGTTCTTGTTATCTGCGATCTCAGCCATCGCTTTTGTCGTTGTGTTCATTGCTTGGCCCTGGCAGTACGAGACCGCGTATTCCGATGATCAATTGGCCTACGCCCTGTATAACCCGCTGATCGGGTTGCTCCTTGGTCTGTGCATCTTCAGTTTCGGTATCGGCATCATCGCGCTGGCGAAAAAAATTGCGCCGCACGAGCTTGCCATTCAGCAGCGTCACGTGGGCATGTCGGCCGAAGTCGACCGGGTCACCATGGGAGCCGAGTTGATCGACGTCGTAGACAAAATGCAGATCAAGCGCCGCGGCGTGCTCAAGGGCAGCCTTGCCCTGGCCGGTGGCACGCTCGGGATTGCCGCACTGGTACCTGTTCTCGGCGGCTTTATCAAGAATCCATGGGAAAATGGGGACAAATCCGAGTTGTGGGTTACCCCCTGGGCAACACCGGCTGATGGCACCCTGGTTCGGATGGCCTACATCGATGGGACCCTGGTGCGCCCGGAGGACATCACCTCGGGTTCGATCACCACCGTGTTCCCGGCCGTCGAGGGTGGAGCCAAAGCCTCCGACGCAGCAGTCATGCTGTTCCGGCTACGACCGAATGAACAGGTGCAGTTTCGCGACGAAACACACAAAGCTATGCGTTACGGCGATCTCTACGCCTACTCAAAGATCTGCACGCACGTCGGTTGCCCGGTTTCGTTGTACGAACAGCAAACCAACAGGGTGTTGTGCCCGTGCCATCAGTCACAGTTTGATATCACCGACGGAGCGAAGCCGGTATTCGGCCCGGCCAGTCGACCGCTGCCGCAGTTGCCTCTCGGGGTGGATGCGGACGGCTACCTGGTCGCGTTGAGCGACTTCATCGAACCGGTCGGTCCGGGGTTCTGGGAAAATAAGGGAAGTTACTGATGAGCAGACTTACGACTGCGACCAAGCCCACCAAGCAATCCTTGGTTTCCAAGGCAGCTGACGGGGCCGATCTGCGATACCACGGCGCGCGCCCGATGCGGACGGCACTGACTAAGGTTTTCCCCACGCACTGGTCCTTCATGCTGGGTGAAGTCGCGATGTACAGCTTCATCATCCTGTTGCTGTCGGGTGTCTACCTCACACTGTTCTTCGACGCCTCCATGGGCGAGACGGTGTACCAGGGTGTCTACGACAAGCTTCGCGGGATCCCAATGTCCAGGGCTCACGCCTCCGCGCTAGATATTTCGTTCGAAGTTCGTGGTGGTCTGCTGATTCGGCAGATCCACCACTGGTCCGCACTGCTGTTTCTGGCCTCGATGATGCTGCACATGATGCGCATCTTCTTCACCGGTGCTTTCCGCAAGCCCCGTGAGGCCAACTGGGTGATCGGCGTACTGCTGCTGGTGCTGGGCATGGCCGAGGGCTTCCTGGGTTACTCCCTGCCGGACGACCTGCTCTCGGGCACCGGTCTTCGCGCCGTCAGCGCGTTCCTGCTCTCCATCCCGGTGATGGGAACCTGGCTCCACTGGGCAGTGTTCGGTTCGGACTACCCGGGCGAAATTATTATCGGCCGGTTCTACAGCCTGCACATCCTTCTCATCCCCGGCATCATCCTGGCCTTGATCGCGGTGCACGTCGGCCTGGTCTGGTTCCAGAAGCACACCCAATTCCCTGGGCCTCGTGCCACCGAAAACAATGTGGTCGGCGTCCGGGTCCTCCCGGTGTTCGCGGCCAAGGCCGGTGGCTTCTTCGCTGCCGTCTTCGGAATCGTCGTGCTGATGTCCGGTCTACTTCAGATCAACCCGGTCTGGGCGCTGGGACCCTACAACCCATCGCAGGTATCCGCTGGCGTCCAACCAGACTTCTATATGGGCTTCCTGGATGGGCTGGTCCGTGTGTGGCCGGCCTGGGAGATACAAAACCTCTTCGGGAGATACATGATCCCGGCGGTGTTCTTCCCAGCCATTGTCGGAGCCACGGTGATCATGGGCTTGGTCATCATGTATCCCTGGATTGAGAAAAAGTTCACCAAGGACAATGCGATGCACAACTTGCTGCAGCGCCCGCGTGACGTCCCGGTCCGCACCGCCCTTGGCTCGGCTTTCATCGCCTTCTACGTGCTTAACCTGATCAACGGTGGCAACGACATCTTCGCCCTCAAGCTGGATATCTCGCTCAACGTCATGACCTGGGTTGGACGGATCGGCTCGCTGGTGTTGCCGATTGTTGTGTATATCGTTGTCTACCGAATCTGCCTCGGTCTGCAGCACGCTGACCGAGATGTACTCGAACACGGCATTGAAACCGGCATCATCAAACGTTTGCCGCATGGTGAGTTCGTCGAGGTACACCAGAGTCTGGGACCGGTCGATAGCCACGGTCACCCGATTCCACTGGAGTACCAGGGTGCTTCAGTACCGAAGCGGATGAACCAGTTGGGTTCGGCTGGACAGGCAGTCAGAGGTGTCTTGAGCGTCAAAGATGATTCAGGACATCGGGAAAACAACTCCTCGGATCTTGGCGGCAGCGATGAGCCGGCCTCGGCGGGTAGGACCAAGCAGCTGGACCGCTAACAACTGCCCAGCTTCCTAGAGCTGGTCCAGATCTTCATCCAGAAGGGGGGAACCCGGATACGGGGGGGCAGGCGGGCAAATTAGTGGGAAAAGAGCAGAGCAGGAACGAAAAGAAACGGGGGAATGAAGTGGT
>JBBSRY010000351.1:0-3812 GCA_038242595.1 Mycobacteriales bacterium | reverse complement strand
TTCTCGCCAGCTGGATCCAGTACCGACCATGGGCCACCGAACCAGATATTGGCCGTTCGCCGGCCAAGTCGGGCTCCGCAATCCACGCGACGCAGTGCTGGCATTCGCTCAATTTGGCGACGTTGGAATAGCTGAACTGCCCGCATTGTGGGTATGTTGCCAGCGGAAGCGGCACATACCACCAGGATGGGGGCGCGTCCGTACGGGTGACAATCTGGACACCGAGTTCCAGTGCTCGACAGCGCCTCATCGCCGGCAGGACGGTAGCCATGACTTCAGCGGTAGACAATGCAGCGACAACCGACACAGCAGTCGACGAAATAGTGTCGGCGACAGCTACGCCACCGATCAGGCATCCGACGATGGACGCCCCGGAAACACTGTTCGAAACCCCTGAAGCCGAGCAGCGCTGGCGAGCACGATTCGCCGCCACCCGAGTCGGGCTGCCGGACCCGGCGCGAGACCACCCGGATAACACGGTGCTGGTATCCAATGTTTCCGGTAAGTACGAACTGCACTACTGGCGCCGGGGGACTACCGAATTGCCGCAGGCCACCTCGCGAGTGGACGGCACCACCCATGGTGTCCTCGCACCGGACGGCAACACCCTGTGGTGGTTCGACGACACCGCGGGCGATGAATTCGGTAGCTGGAATGTGCAGCCATATCTGGCCGGCGCCGACCAGTCCACCGAGGCACTACCGGGGGTCGCTGCCGGTTACCCGGCCGGCCTGGAAGTCGGATCAACGGTGGTGCTGGCCGGCTTCTCCGATGATGACGGAAGCAGGATTCATCTCCGTCAGGACACTGGCGCGCCAAGGGTCGTCTACACCCACCCCGAGGACGCCGGTGTCGGGGCGTTGTCCCGTGACGAAAGGATCTGGGTGCTCTCCCATTCCGAACAGGGTGACTCCAGGTACCCGGCGCTGCGTGCGTTGTCCATCGAATCCGGGGAAGTTCTCGGGGACCTCAGCGATAACCCGGGCAAAGGCCTCACCGCGGTCACCTTCTCGCCGATGCCAGGAGATCAGCGGCTGTTGGTCGGCCATGAACGGCGGGGTCGAGAAGAGTTACTGATTTGGGATGCGACAACCGGGACGGTCACCGAACTCGCGATCGAGCTACCCGGCGACCTGGATGCCGACTTCTACCCTGATGGTTCCGCGCTACTGATCGTGCACACCCACGCTGCTCGCACCACCCTGCACCGGTATGAAATTGAATCGGGTGCACTGGTTGATCTGCCGGTAGCTGCCGGGGCTATCTCCGGCGCCCTCGTCCGGCCGAATGGGGACCTCTGGTATCGGCATTCCAGTGCCTCGGCGGCCGCCACCCTGCGGGTGCTGGAAAATCACACCGGCCAGGACACCGAGCTATTGGAACCACCAGGCGGCCGGGCTCCCGGGTCACAACCGGTGACCGACCTCTGGGTGGACGGGGCCGGGGGCCGCATCCATGCGTTGCTGGCCCGTCCGGAAGGCCACGACCTGGCCGCCGATGACGACCGGAGCAACGAGGCGTTACCGACGGTCTTCTTCATCCACGGTGGTCCTGCCGCCCAGGACGAGGACGATTACGATGCGACCAGGGCGGCGTGGTTGGATGCCGGTTTCGCCGTCGTGCATGTCAATTACCGCGGCTCGACCGGCTACGGGTCCCTCTGGCGCGATGCGCTGACCGAACGGGTGGGCCACACTGAACTGGCCGATATCGTGGCCGTCCAGGACCATCTGCTGTGTCGTGGCCTGGCGGACACGCAGTCCTGCGTCATTGCCGGCTACTCCTGGGGCGGCTATTTGGCGCTGCTGGCCATTGGCAGCCGGCCAAGTCGATGGGCTGCCGCGGTGGCCGGAGTTCCGGTGGCCGACTACGTGGCGGCCTATGAAGAGGAAATGGAACCGCTACGGGCCTACGATCGCGCTTTGTTCGGTGGATCCCCGCAGGAGGTGCCGACGAAGTACACCGATTCCTCCCCCATCACCTACGTGGACCAGGTCCGCACCCCGGTGCTGGTGCTGGCGGGCGAGAACGATCCACGGTGCCCGATCCGACAGGTCGACAACTATCTGAACCGGTTAGCCGCCGGCGGACAGACCTATCAGACCTACCGATATGAGGCCGGGCACGGCTCGATGGTGGTGGACGAACGCCTACGCCAGGTTGCCGTCGAGATCGATTTTGTGCGGCGGCAGCTGGCTTCGGGCTGATCTTTCTCTCGTGCGGTGACACCAGAAACCATTGGTGAAAAACACCCCAAGGGCACCGGCTGCCGTGCGACATCACGGACTCAGAGGTCCGGAAAGTCCACGAGCCGAAACTCCAAGGCCGCCCTTTCGTTGCCCGATTGATTCGTGTTCTCTCGAGATCGCAACACCACCCGACGAAACTTGCCGGAGAAGGTTTTGGGCAGTCCGTCGCCCTCCACAAAAACCAGAAGACGAAATCGTTTGTACGGTGCCAACCGTCCCTTCGCGTACCCGAAGATCTCGCGTGCGGTGGCAGCATCGGCGGGGAACCCGGCGGCGAGCACCAGGTACGCCTTGGGCACCGCGAGTCGGAGCGCATCCGGTGACGGCACGATGGCGGCTTCGGCCACGGCCGGATGTTCGACCAGCACCGACTCCAACTCGAACGGCGAGATCCGGTAGTCCGAGGCCTTGAACACATCATCGGCGCGGCCGACGTAGGTGATATAACCGTCGGCATCGCGAGAGCCGACGTCTCCGGTGTGGTAGAAGCCCGAACTCATTGCCTCAGCAGTCTTTTCGGCATCTTCGTAGTAGCCGGCCATCAACGCCACCGGGCGATACGCCAGATCCAGGCAGATCTCCCCCTCGGTATCGGTGGGCTCCCCGGTGTTCTGGTTGATCAGCGCGATCACGTACCCGGGCATCGGACGTCCCATCGATCCGTCGCGCACATCCTGTCCCGGCGAATTACCGATGGCCGCGGTCATTTCGGTCTGGCCGAAGCCATCCCGGATCGTCACCCCCCAGCTCTTGCGGACCTGTTCGATGACTTCGGGGTTGAGTGGCTCACCAGCGCCGATCAGCTCACGGGGCGGATTTTTCAGGTACGACAGATCGGCCTGGATCAGCATTCGCCAGACCGTCGGTGGCGCGCAGAATGTCGTAATGCCGTTCTGATGCATCACTTCCATCAGGGCCTGGGCGTCGAATCGGCCATAGTTGTAGACGAAAACCGTTGCGCCGGCCAGGAATGGGGCAAAGAAATTGGACCAGGCATGTTTTGCCCAGCCGGGAGATGAGATATTCAAATGCACATCGCCAGGTTTGAGGCCGAGCCAGTAGGTGGTTGACAAGTGCCCGACAGGGTAGGAAACCTGTGTATGAGCAACGAGTTTCGGTAGCGCCGTGGTTCCCGAGGTGAAATAGAACAACAGTGGGTCACCGGCCGGCGTCGGTTGATCGGCAGTATGGCCGTGCGGCGCGTCGGCGGAGTCGTGGTAGTCGTGCCACCCGTCGGGGGTTGACCCGGTATCACCGTGATCGCGAACGCAGATCCGCCCGAAGTTCTCGTCAATGGTGTCGAATTTGGCAGAGTCCACGGATCGGGCGATGACAAATCTGGCGCCTCCCCGACGAACCCGATCTGTCAGGTCCTCGGTATCGAGCAGGGTACTGGCCGGTATCAGCACGGCGCCCAGTTTGATCACCCCGAGAATGCACTCCCATAACTCGACCTGATTACCCAACATTAGAATGATCCGGTCGCCGCGTGCCACCCCGATGCTTTGCAGCCAGTTCGCCGTTTGATCCGACCGTGCCGACAGTTGCTGATAGGAACGCTCC
>JBBSRY010000350.1:0-3815 GCA_038242595.1 Mycobacteriales bacterium | reverse complement strand
GTCGATTGAGTAACGCGTCGATTTTGTTCACCGACAGCCCGGCGACGCGATGCAGGTGGAACAACACACCGGGATCAATGTCACCGGAGCGGGTGCCCATCACCAGACCTTCCAAAGGTGTCATTCCCATGGAGGTTTCGACGGCGACACCGCGGCTGACCGCCGACGCCGATGCCCCATTACCAAGGTGGAGCACGATCTGATTGAGCTCAGATGGGTCCTTTTCCAGGAACAATGCTGCTTGCGCAGAGACGTACTGATGTGAGGTTCCATGGAAACCATATCGCCGGATCTGATGTGCGGCAGCTACTTTCCGATCAATGGCATAGGTGTAAGCGGCGGCCGGTAGATCACGAAAGAATGCGGTGTCGAACACCGCTATATGGGGCAGCGTCGGAAACGCCTTTCTGGCCCTCTCGATACCGATGACATTGGCCGGGTTGTGCAATGGCGCCAGGACCGAGAGCTTCTCGATGGCAGTAACTGTCGCATCGTCGATCAAAACGGGTTCGGAGAACGACGCACCACCGTGTACCACCCGATGCCCGACAGCAGCTATCTGTGAGTCGTCCAAATTCGTACCACCTTCGGCAAACATCCTCCGCATGAGGGTGAGTCCGCTACTGTGATCGGCGATCGGCCCGTTCACCGTGAGCTTCTTGTCACCGACCTTATGAGTGACCGTGCTATCTTCCTGACCGACCCGCTCGATGGTTCCACCGGCCAAGGCGATCCCGGTGCTGGGGTTGACCAGCTGGTACTTGATCGATGACGACCCACAGTTCAGTACCAGAATGTTGTGGCTCATTGGTTATTCGCTCTCGGACTCGATTGCGCCTGTACTGCCGTAATGGCCACCGTATTCACGATGTCCACCACCAGCGCCCCTCGCGATAGGTCATTGACCGGCTTGTTGAGTCCTTGCAGAACCGGCCCGATTGCCACCGCGTGTGCGCTTCGCTGAACCGCCTTGTAGGTGTTGTTGCCGGTATTCAGGTCAGGAAAAATGAGCACGGTCGCCTGGCCGGCCACCTGCGAGTCGGGCAACTTGGAGCGAGCCACCGATGGCTCCACCGCGGCATCGTATTGGATCGGCCCCTCTACCAACAGATCCGGTCGTCTTTGCCGCACGAGATCTGTTGCCGCCCTGACCTTGTCCACATCCGCGCCGGAACCGGAGGTACCGGTGGAGTACGACAGCATGGCCACCCGAGGATGCACGCCAAACTGGGCTGCGGTGGCCGCCGATGAGATCGCAATGTCGGCCAGTTCCTCGGCGGTCGGATCAGGATTGACGGCGCAGTCGCCGTAGACCAGCACTCGATCGGCCAGGCACATCAGGAAGACGCTCGAAACCACCTTTGTCCCTGGCACAGTTTTGACGATCTCGAAAGCCGGTTTGATGGTGTGAGCGGTGGTGTGTGCCGCGCCGGAGACCATGCCATCAGCGAGCCCCAGATGGACCATCATGGTCCCGAAGTACGATACGTCGCTGACGATCTCGCGGGCTCGTTCAATCGTCATGCCCTTGTGGGCGCGCAAGCGGGCATATTCCACAGCGAAGCGCTCCACCAATACCGGGTCATGTGGCGAAACCAGATTTGCCTCGCCGAGGATCAGCCCCAGCACAGCGGCTCTGGCCCGGATCCCATTGGCATCGCCGAGGATGGTGAGTTCGGCGACCCCCAAGCGCAGCAACGAGTCTGCCGCGGTCAGCACCCGGTCATCAGTGCCTTCGGGCAGCACAATATGGCGTCGATCCGAGCGGGCCCGGTCGATCAATCTGAACTGGAACATCAACGGTGTCATCACCTCACCGTGCGGCAGATTGACCACCCGCATCAGCTCGGCGACGTCGACGTTTTCGGCAAAAGCTCGAAGCGCTGTCTCACTTTTCATCTTGGACTGCGCGCTGAGCCGGCCGCGCACCCCGGCCAGCGTGGAGGCGGTTTCGAAGGTGTCCAGATCACACACCACAATGGGCAGATCGTCCTTGATTCCCTGGATCAACCGCTGCACTGGCTCCGGCGGCATATAGCCGCCGGTCAGTACGATGCCGGCCAGTGGCGCGAAGGTCCCGGACCGATGGGCCATCAGCAAACCGGGGAGGAGGTCATAGCGGTCTCCCGGGGCGATGACAGTGATCGATTCATGAAGTCGGATCAGCACATTCGGCAGTGACATGGCCGCCACCACGAACCCCAAGGATTCCCGTTCGAGCCAATCGACGTTGCCTCGGATCAACCGGCCACCACAGGCCTGCATCAACGCTCCGAAGGTGGGCGCGACCAGGATGGGCATCTCCGGAATTGCCCCGATCCCCAAACCGCCCTGCGAACCCAGCCGATCTCGAACGGCAGCCAACTGGTCCGGATCCACCCGATTGGCGATCACGGCCACAAGTCTCGCGTGCGAGCCTTCCAGTTCGGCCCTGGCCACGCCGGCCGTCAGCGTGATCTCCTCCGGGGTGCGACCGCGACCATGCACCACCAGCACTACCGGCGCGCCCAGGTTTGCCGCGACCGATGCGTTGAAGGCCAACTCGGCCCCGGTGGATACGTCGGTGTAGTCACTTCCGAGGATGACAACCACATCAAAGTTGGCTGACATCAAGTGATACCGGCTGATGATCTCCGAGAGAGCATCAGCCGGATTGTCGTGCAGTACCGAGTAGGTGATCCCGATGGCGCTGTCGTAGGTCTGTTTCACTCCGGGATGGGCGAGCAATAACTCCACCACCAGATCCACCTGGTCGGCCGCGCGCGTGACCGGCCGAAACACTCCGACCCGGCTCACTTGATGGGTCAGTTGGTCAACCAGGCCGAGAGCAACCGTTGACTTGCCGGAGTTGCCCTCCGGGGATGCGACGTACACGCTTCTGGACATGCGTGAAGGCTAATGGGAGCTTCGGATACGGGCGAATTCAACCCTGCCGGGATCGGTTTGCTCGCTGACCGCGGCATTCGGGAGTAAAACTTGGGTGGTGGTTGTTCACCAATCACCACCCTGGAAGAAAGAAGCTCACCGATGCGCGCCATCTGGAACAACGAGGTCATTGCCGAATCCGACGCCACCGTGGTGGTGGAGAACAACCAGTATTTTCCGCTGTCCAGCGTCAACCCTTCGTACTTGGTCAAGAGCGCCACCACCAGTGTCTGTCCATGGAAGGGCACTGCCTCCTACTTCTCCCTCCAGGTCGACGGTCAGACCAATCCCGACGCCGCCTGGTACTACCCCACTCCCAAGGACGCGGCCGCCGAGATCAAGGACCACGTAGCCTTCTGGCGCGGAGTCCAAATCGAAAATTAGCCACTTTGTTGATCGAGCGCGTCGTTGATCGAGCACGCCCGCCGCTGGTCTAGCCCGCCAGCCCAACTTCATCCTCACTGTCGGACCCTCTTGCTACCTTCGGGCCATGTTCCTTCTTGAAGATCACGACCCGGCGAGCTTGGTCTATAGCGCCGGCGACCTGACACAGGCCGCCGGCTGCGAGTTCGCCGCAGTACGTTTGCTGGACCAGCACTGGGGACGGCGGCCACCGCAAGACAAACCCTCCGACGCCATGCTCCGCCGGACGATGGCGCTCGGACAGGCTCACGAACAACGGGTACTCGAGGAGTTGCGCTTCGGTCCGGGCGGCACCCCGCGTGAGGTTGTCGAGATCGAGTTCCCCAAAGAACGCACCCGCGACGTGCTCGCGGCCAAACACGAAGAAACGCTGGCAGCACTGCGTTCTGGCGCCGACATCGTTTACCAGGGAACATTTTTCGATGGCAGCTTCTATGGTCGCGCCGATTTCCTGATCCGCGAGAGTG
>JBBSRY010000349.1:0-3817 GCA_038242595.1 Mycobacteriales bacterium | reverse complement strand
CCCACAATGAGCTCCGATCGGAGGCGAACCCATCGGTGCTGGCAGATGCGATCCTTGCCCTGATCGACGGCATCGCCATTCGAATGCTCTACACCCCGCCGGCCGAGCACGACACCCTGCTGGCTGCCTTGGATCTGGGCCTCACAGCGCTACTGACCAACTAACCTCTCACGGTCGCCGTACCGCACTACGCCGCTCCCGCAAGGGCCGATGACCTTCAGGGGCTTCCCACCACCTACATCGAGGTCGGGTCTGTGGAGACCTTCCGGGACGAAGACATTCTCTACGCCAGGCGCCTTTCCCAGGCCATTGTCAACGCTGGGTTGCACCTTTGGCCTGGCAGATTCCATGGATTTGATCTGCTGGCCCCCACTCCGCGCTGGCCCAGATCGCCATCGCCACCCGCACCGACTACGTGCGCCGGGCGCTGTCGGAGTAGTCGGAGTTATAGGCTGGCCAGCATCCCGCCGTCGACGTAGAGCACCTGCCCGTTGACAAAACTGCTGGCCTCGCCTGATAGGAATACTGCAGCACCGATCAGTTCTTCGACCTGTCCCCAACGGCCGGCCGGTACCCGATTGCGAAGCCAAGTATCAAAAGTTACGTCACTCTGGAGTGATTCGGTCAGCTCTGTGCTGAAGTAACCGGGTCCGATCGCATTGGCCTGGATGTTGTACTGCGCCCAGTCGACGCTCATCGCCTTCGTCAAGGCGCTGAGCGCCCCCTTGGAAGTGACGTAGGCGCCGGTGGTTCGTCTACCGACCGGCCCGAGCACCGAGCCGATGTTGATGATCTTGCCGCGTCTGCGGGTGATCATGCCGGCGGCCACCACTTTGCTGAGCAGGAAGGCGCTGGTCACGTTGGTCTCCATCACAGCGCGAAAATCGTCCAACGACAGTTCATGAAGAGGACCGCGCCGTTGAATGCCGGCATTGTTGATCAGGATGTCGATCGGACCGGCGAGCTCTGTCGCTTCTTGAACGCCGACCGCCACCGCCTTCTCGTCGGCGACGTCAAAGGCGACCCCCACTGCGTCAATCTCGTTGTCGCGGAGTGATTTGGTCACTGCCGCAACCGCTTCCGGATTCCGGGCGTTGATGACGATGCGGGCACCTCGGCTGCCCAGGCCGGATGCCATGGCCAGACCCAGCCCACGAGTGCTCCCGGTAATCAAAGCTGTCCGGCCGGTCAGGTCGAAAAGTGGATCGGTCATGCCGGCGCCGCTGCCAATCCGGCGGCGTTCACTACAGTTGGTGCCTGTCCGCCTATGAGGATGGAGGCGCATCTTTGCGCCAGACTCACCCGCAGGCGCACGATGGAAGCCGTTGAGTACCAGGCGATGTGGGGGCTCAGGAGCATGCGCGGATGCGTGAGCAACGGATCATCTTTGGTGGGCGGTTCCACCGGTAGGACGTCAAGAGCGGCGTAGGCGGGACGGCCGGCGTCCAGAGCGGCTGGGAGATCCGATGTTTTGACGATCGGGCCACGCGAGACATTGACCAGAACCGAGCCAGGCTTCATGGTGGCCAAACGTGCTGCGTCAAACAAATTCTCGGTCGCGGGCAGGAGCGGGCAGTGGATGGAGATAATATCTGAGGTCTGCACCACTTCGTCGAGTTCGACCAGGCGAATGCCGGGCACTTCGCCAGCCACCGGATCGTAGGCGATGACTTCGGAGACCATCGGAGCCAACATACGCGCCACTTCGCCGCCGATCCGTCCGATTCCGACCAGCCCCAGGCGGGCCGAAGACAATGGAGCGATCGGAGCACTCTGTTTCCAGGCGGCCCACTTGTCGTTGCGCACCAAGGCATCCGCAGCAGGCAGGGCCCGCCAGGCCGACAGCGCCATCGCGACTGCATGGGTGGCGACCTCCTCGACACAATAGTCCGGCACATTCACCACGCTGATCCCGCGACTGGTTGCTGCTTCCAGATCCACGTTGTCGACCCCTACTCCGTATCGGCCGATCACTTTCAGGTTCGGGCAGGTATCCATCACAGCAGCATCGACTGTCAAATACTGGACAAGAAGTCCGGTCGCACCGTCCAGCGCGCCCGGAATGTCCGAGCTGGCCGCAGCAGTGGAACGGCGGACGGTGATGCCATGCTCGCTGGCACCTGTGGTTTCGGCCTCGATATCGTCAAAACCGGCGTCCACGATCACTAGTTCGTTCTTCACCTGTGCTCCTTCGGGTGGGGTGAGGTAGTTGTGGAGAAATCAGCTGTGACCTGGGTGGAATCTGCCGGTCGGTAAAGCCTCCAGCACTCGGACTACCGATCAACGGAATACCGGCGCGAGCGCGTTAGGTCACAATTCCACGGTCGCTGGGCCGCGCCGGCGGTGTCATCTCGGCCCACGATCACGCTTGGTTCATCACTGTTGTCACCTTCCATGTTAGCGACGACCTGCTGATGCACTGACCGCCAGGCCCTATTCGGACCGGCCGGCAGTCGGCTTGTCGAGCTCGACGAAGGCGATCCAGAATGAAACGATAGTTTTTTCAGATGGAACTGGTGCCCGGTGCCGAAGCGGAGTACGTTCGGCGTCATGACGAGATATCGGCCGGAGATGGTAGCGGCAGTGGCGTCAAATCGCTTTCAAGCCACAACTCCGCGGTCGTGGTGCCGGCGTGATCAATATCCCGAAGATGAGCCGGTTGCTGCGACCCCGAACACCGCGATGATGACCGCCGCGTTCAACAACCGCTGCCGACAATGGGGCCGCGATTTACGAAAAAGGTGTCAGTGAATTCCAGTAAATTTCAACCCGCTGATCCGGGGCTCCTGCGCACCTTGGAAAATACCGTCCCTGGAAGAGTCCGATCCAGGGCCACGGACCGACTGGCGATGGCCCATGATGCCTCACACTATTTGCTGACTCCGGAGGCCGTCGTCACCCCAACCACCGCGGCCGAGGTAGCCACCCTACTGAAAGTCGCTGCCGCTCAGAGTATCCCACTGACATTTAGATCGGGTGGCACCAGCCTGAGTGGGCAGGCCGTGTCCAGCAGCGTGCTGGTGGACACCCGTCGGCATTTTCGCGGCATTGAAGTGTTGGATGGCGGCGCTCGGGTCCGGGCCCAGCCGGGGGCCACAGTTCGGCAGGTCAATGCCCGCCTCGCGCCCTATCATCGGAAGCTGGGGCCGGATCCGGCAAGCGAGTCCGCCTGCACCATCGGGGGCGTGGTTGCCAACAATTCCAGTGGAATGGCGTGTGGTACCGAATTCAACAGTTACCGCACCCTGGAATCGATGGTGCTGATCCTGCCTTCGGGAACGGTCATCAACACTGCCGAGCGCGACGCCGATGCGCAACTGCGCCACCACGAGCCGAACCTACATTCGACATTGACCACCCTGCGCGACCGGGTGCGGGGCAACTCAGACTCGACACGCAGGATCCATCAATTGTTTTCGATGAAGAACACGATGGGTTATGGACTCAACTCCTTCCTCGACCACAGTCTGCCTGTCGATATTCTGTCGCATCTCATCATCGGCAGCGAGGGCACTTTGGCCTTCGTTGCCTCAGCCACTTTTGCCACCCTCGAGATCCGCCCCGAAGTTGCCACCGGCCTGATGCTCTTCCCAAACCTGCAGGTCGCCACGGATGCACTTCCGGAACTGGTCGCCACCGGATTGGCGACCATCGAATTAATGGACGCGACCTCACTAAGGGTGGCGCAGCGCGACGAGCAGGCCACCGACATGCTTCGCCGATTGGACGTTCTGGATCACGCCGCTCTGCTGGTCGAGTTTCAGGAATCATCAACAGAGGCCCTGACGCAGCGGTTGGCTGAAAGTGACGCGGTATT
>JBBSRY010000348.1:0-3820 GCA_038242595.1 Mycobacteriales bacterium | reverse complement strand
TTGCTCTGGCTTTGATCGGTCTGGCGGTTGCAGTACCACCATTGCTTCCTCGTGGGACCATCAAAGTTCGCCGAGGGCTACCAACGGTGATCGCACTTCGCGCTTTGATCGGTGCCGGCTTCACCGTGGCCGAGGTGTTTCTTCCGCTTCTCCTTACTCGGGAGCGCGATCTGTCTCCCGGTGTTGCCGGTCTCGTGCTGACGGCAGCAGCCATCACCTGGTCGACAGGATCCTGGCTCCGGGGCCGAAGCCCCGCTTCCGGACCCGCCGAGCAGACCAAGTTCCTTTTCTGGGGCGCGTGCTGCATCACGGTGGCTGTTGTCCTGGCCGCAGTGCCGCTGTGGTCGGCAGCTCCGGTTTTCGTCGCGATGATCGGTTGGGCCATCGGCGGTCTCGGCATGGGTATGGCTTATCCGACGCTGTCCATCCTCACCCTGGAACTATCGCCTCCGGAGAGTCAGGGCGCTAACACCTCCGCGTTGCAGCTTGCCGAATCATTGTCCAGTGCAACATTTCTCGCCGTGACCGGCTTGGTGTTCGCCTTGTTGATCGAACAGCACCCGCACGCGGCGTTCCTGTTTTGCTTCGGATTGGCGCTGGCTCTTGCCCTTTGTGCCGTCACCATTTCACGACGAGCCGCGCCGGTCAGCTAGCGACCACCGTCGTGCTCCAGCACAGCCGTGACACCGTCGTTGCTCGTACACAATCGAGACCCCCGAAGCGGCCGAGGATCTCAAAGGGCAAACCCTCAACCTGAGCTGAATCGCCCAATTAGCCCTCGAACAAGGAGCTCAATTCTATTATTCTGAATGCATGAACACGACGCTGCAGAACTGGGAAAAGCAAGCCGTCCGCTTGTATCCACCATCCCTGCCAACCGCTGTGTTCCCCGCCCGCGTCGACCATCCCACCGACATCTGCGCGAACCTGTGTGACATTTGCTGCCCCCCAATCACGACGAAGCCCACGCCAACGGCAACGTCACCACTATGGACACCATCAGCCCCGAAAGCGCCCGCCCCGGAACTGACGTTCCGCACCATCGACGCACTGGCCAACGGCAGCCACACCCCGGCAGTCCCGCTAAGACCGACCCTGGGTGGCAGCACTTTGATCCTGCCACCCACCCCCGACAGCCACCGTCGACTAGCGCTATTCGCCGAAGTCCACCGACGCCGCACCATCGCCGAACGAGCCGCCCCAGCCATCGCCGAACTCGAAGCCCCCGGCGACTTACTCGACCTGATCATCAGCACCAAAACCCAACTGGCGCAACTGGAAGCAACCCAGCTGGCCGCCATCAACGAATTGAGCACCAAATATCCCGGTTACTACGAATTTCTCCCCACCGAAGTGGCCATGGCACTTCGCACCACTGACAAGGTCGCCCAGGAACTCCTCGATCTCGGTTACTACCTACCAAAGCGCTATCCCAAAACCTGGGCCCAGCTACAGGCCGGCAACATCCGCGCCGAGCTCGGCAAGATCGTCCACCAACACCTGCAAAACGTCCCCGACGACATCGCAGCCCAAGTCGATGAACTACTCGGCCCGCAGTTGGCAACCCTGCGATCTGGCCAAGTCACCAGATTGATCATCAAAATTATTTTGCAACTCAACCCGGACGGCGCCGAAGATCGCCTCAAGAAACGCCGCGCCGACAGACACGTCTACCGCTACGCCGGCATTGACGGTATGGCCCATATGGGCTTCTATTCCACCACCGCTGACATCAACATCATCTTCGAAGGACTCACCGCTGCTGCCGAAACCGCCTGGACACCCGGTGACAAGCGCACCAACAATCAACGCCGGATAGATACCATCGTCGACCTCATGCGCCACACCCTCGACACCGACATTCTCCCGGCTTCTATCCACCAAATTCCACCAGCACCATCGATTGTCGACGAGCCTGACTCGGCTGGTTCATCGGCCGGCATTGATGCCGATCCGGATACGGGTGCGGTGGCCGGCGCCGTGATCAGCGCTGAGACCGGTACCGAAACCGGACGGCCACCAACCGGGACCAACGTGCCCTGCACGGAATGCGGACATGATCCCGCTGCAATCCCAGAATTCAACGACACTTCCAAGGCCCGCCGAGGCAGTAATAGATCCGCGAAATACTCCATCGGTGTTCTCATTCCGATGAACACCCTCCTCGGCGGCAACGATCCCGCCTATATCACTGGTCAAGGCTGGATTACCCCTCACCAAGCCAGAATCCTGGCCACCGACCACACTTGGCGACGGATACTCATTGATCCCGTGACCGAAAAAATTCTCGATATCGGCCGAAAGCGGTACAGACCGCCTGCTGCGATAGCCGAATTCGTCCGCACGCGCGATCAATACTGCGTCGCCCCCGGCTGCACCACCGAAGCCAAAAACTGCGCGCTGGACCATATGCAGCCGTTCAAACCCGGACAGCCCTATGGTGGCAACACCAACACCGAAAACCTCACCGCGCTCTGCGAACACCACCATCGGGCCAAGGACGCCGGCGGGTTTACCCTGCGACGCACCGACGGCGTCTACCACTGGACCACTCCGATGGAGCGCAATTACCAGCACTCCCCAGATCGCCCCTGGCTGCCTGCACCCAGCAGTCCACATCACCCCGACAACTGGTACGTCGGCGAGGAGCACGAATTCAATGAACGCATCTTCACCTCACTCGACGAAACCGATCCGTCAGAGCCAATCCCTCGGCCGGTCCTTCAACCGAACAGCACAGAGGCAGACTATAAGTTGCAGGTGGCTTGACAGCTTTCAGGATGCCAGCCACAACGGAGATCTCGTCCCCGCCATCATGGGAGGCAATCCTCTAGGACAGATCCCAGCGGTGAGATGGCCTTCCTCGACAGGATCGCCGCCGACCAGTCGCGGATCCAAACCGCTCCACCTGCAACCAACTGATTAACGATGCACTAGCCACACAGACAAACGGAGGCAAGAAACCAGTGCCGCACGCAACCCACTTTATCAGTGGGACCTTTTACACCCCAGATGGTTTCATCAGAGCCGAACTGCTGGTGGTCAAGGACACCATCGTTGCCCTAGGCACCGGGCTGGATGTTCCGCTCGACGCCGAAGTGGTCGACCTGGAGAACGGGGCGCTGCTTCCTGCGTTCGGCGATGGGCACGCACACCCCCTACAGGCCGGACTTGCTGCCCAATTCATGCCGGTCACCGAAGTTGACCTGGAAACCATTTACCAGATTCTGCGCACTTGGGACCAGGAACATCCGAGAACCGCTGATCCTGACGGCGATTGGATCCAAGGCTGGGGGTTTGACCTCTCCCTCACGCCGGACGGGCTCTTCGACGCTCACTGGCTGGACGCCGTCGTTCCCGACCGCCCGGTCATGTTGCGTGGCAACGATTATCACACCGTGTGGTGCAATACCGAGGCACTGCGCAGATCCGGGCTCACCGCGGACTCCCCCGACCCGAAGCTCGGTCAGATGCCGCGGCGCCCGGATGGGTCGCCACTGGGTGTTCTGCGGGAGTGGGGCGCCACTGCACCGGTCTTCGCCGCCCGGCCGGCCATCACCGGCGAACAGCAGTCGAAGGCGATCCGGCACGCAAGCAATGTCTATGCAGCATTGGGCGTGACCTGGGTGCAGGACGCCTGGGTCGAGCCATCGGATCTGCCCGCCTATCTCGCCGCCGCGCAATCCGGGGATCTTGGAATCGCCGTCAATCTTGCCTTCCTGGTTAGTCCGGAGAATTGGCAATCCGATCTGGAAGACGCTGTGGCGCAACGGGATGCGGTCACCAAGCTTGACCACCGGCTACTCACCGGCAACACCGT
>JBBSRY010000347.1:0-3831 GCA_038242595.1 Mycobacteriales bacterium | reverse complement strand
CGCATGGGTTCGTGTACCAGTCGTTCACCGACGGAAATCGACTGCCGGGGCAGACCCAGTTGCAGGTCCCCGGTGTGACCCGCCAGGACGCCCAGGCCGCCGACGGCATTGTGGATCGTCTTGCTACCGGCGCCGAAAACTTCGGGGGCGACTGCTGAGAAGTAGTACTGCGCGCTGATCCACTGGGCCACGACGAGTGGTGCGGTCAGGATCGTCTCCAGCGCGGACCCGTCCGGGTCGACCTCGGCGTCATAGGAGTGCAGAAACGCGCGGCGGCCCAGATCCAGGCCGCGGCTCAGACTGCGGGGGCCGATCACGAAAGCGGCGTTCCCGGCCAAGCCCCATTCCGGATAGACCTGGGCCCAGTCAGTAGCGCGGGCCGCAGCGTGGTGGCTCGCCGCCTCGGGGTTTCGGCGGGCGCGACGACCGACGCCGGGGAGATCTGCGACCCGTTCGGTGGCCAAGAGACGGCCTGCGGTTACCAGGTCACGGTCGAGTTGGGCCACATCGGTCCGGTGCCCAGCCGGAATGAGGTGGTCGTCCAACCGAACGATCCGATCGGTGGCCGTGTTGTGTTCGGCGGCCACAAAGAGGGTGTCGGCCGGGATCTCGATGCCGTGACTCGGCAACTCGGCGCGCACCGCCGGATCGTTGAGCAGCGCTGCGGCAGTGCGGGCATTGGGGGCGCCGCTGTTCCCGCCGCAGGCGCCGCAGTCCAGTGCCGCCTGATAGGGGTTGTTCTCAGTTCTGGATCCATGACCGCAGAGCACCGCCAAGCGGGCGAAGCCGCGGGTCAGGCCCATGGTGGTCAGGGCGACCTGCGCGTACAGAACCCGTTCCGCCAGCGAAAATCCCTCCGTTACGTTCAAAGCGGTGGTCGCGGGCGGCGCGGCGCGGCGGTACAGCATGCGACGCAGTTTGCCGAAGGCACCCGGCGCAGCGGTTCTGGCCGCCGCCACCGGCGCGGCGAAGACACCGCCGACCTCGGCGAGAGTGAAGGGGGAGAGCAGATTGTCCTTGGCCAGATGAAACGCCTCTTGCGATGCCGCGAGATAGCCCAAACCAGCGAGCCGTCGCGTGGACTGATCGGTTAGGCCCTCGGCGGGGGTTTCGCGAATGGCGGTGGTGGGGGAGATCAAGGCCGGGCACAGGTCTTGAGCTGCGCCGCCGGCCAGGTCGGTGTAGCGGATTCCGACGGCGAAAAACCCGGCGAATCCGAGGGTCTCGTACGCCCCGCCGGTGCCAAGAGACTCCAGATGACGACGCAGCCCTTCCGAACGGGCATCGATGCAGCACACGACCTGCGCCCGCGCCCCGTCCCGGTCAGGTTTCGCCGGCTCGGTTGAACTGTCGGGTGCGGGGCGAGTGAGCTGAACGAGAAGCCGGTCGCGGTAGTGACTCTCGAAGGCCTGCTGCCAAATCAAGCACCGCTTCGGTACCGGAAGGGCTTGCAGGATCTGACCAACAGTGTCGCATTCTGCTGTTTGCGGGTGCCGGATACCCAAGCCGGCCAGCGCAAGTTTCACCCGGATTTCAGCATCACCCGGATCCGATGTTGTTGTCGGTGACACTGACGGCAGGGGGGGCGTCGCAGCGTTACCCATGGGGCCCGGTTGCCCGGTGATCGGTAGATGGCCGTCATGTTGTAGTAGTGAGGCCTCACAGCTGAGCCGCACGGCCAGATACTCGAGCAGGGTGGGTCCACCCGATGCGACGCCGGCGGACTCGGGGTGCTCAGAGTTCCACCGGGCGTGTGCGGCCCAGCCGGGCAGCCGGGTCAGATCTGTCTGCAGGTATACCAGCCAGTCACTTTGGGCTACCCCCAGTTGGTCCAGCGCGGCGAGGATGGCGTCATCGGGTCGTGGCGGCAGCTGGGAAATCTGGGTACGAACGGGGCGCGGAAGTGTTCGATCATAACGGGCGATAGCTCGCCAGCAGGAGTAGAGACCCAGGTCCCGGTCCGGCATTGACCAGCCGGAATCGCCCAGGTAGGCCGTGCACCACTTACCGGTCAGATCATCGACGGTGTCAGCGATCTCGGGCGCAATCCGCTCTGACCTGGTCAGCCGAGACCGGCGTACGGCGGGAGCCGGAGCGGAATGGAGGAGGTCGGCCAATAGAAGCTCAGAGGCGGTGACGGTCCGGCCGCCAACCAGAAGCGGCGGCGCGGTCAGCAGATCGGGGTGAAGTTCCCGGAGCGCGGCGTTGAGGTCAGCGTCCGTAACCCGCTCGGCGTGATAGGCGGAGCGAAACCAGGTTTCGGTCAGTGTCCCCGGTGCGCCGTAGAACTCCCCGGCCAGCTCGAGGGCGTCCTGGAACGGGTGCTCCACCAGGCCCCCGAGCGGATTGACCGCAATGAAGGATTGCAGTGGGTAATGAACCGGGAGAACCCGGGAAGCCACCGCGATGTCGGCGCGCAGCCGGGCTCGGCGCGCCCCGAGGGAAATTGCCGGGAACAGGGTCTCAGGCTGCTCTGGGCGAAGGGATGTCACTTCGCTGCCGGACGTGTGGCCGGGCGAGTTCATGAGCGCACCAGCACGGGCAGTGCCGCGTTGTCTACTGACCATCCGACATTGGTATCCCTGATCGACATTCGTACAGGCTTTCGAGATCGACCCACATGGCCGGCGGTCAATGCCATGACATAGACCCGGCGATGCAGCCGGCCCAGCCAGCCGGCCCGGCCAGCCAGCCAGGGCCGGGAAAGAATGGCGATCACCGCTAGGACTGCGAGCACCACTATCAGGAGCCAACCGGTTCCGGGCAGCGCTACCACCGGTGTGGGCAATGACAGGTCGAGGAACCGGTCAGCGGCGGCGATGAGGGCGACATACCCGGCGAGCAAAGCGGTCACACCCAGAACCGCACTGAATAGCCCCAGCGGCCGGTGGTGGCGACGCAGCCATGCCAGGGTGGTGGCGCCCGCAGTGGCCCAGGCGAAGGCCAGCAGTAGTTCGGTGTTCGGATTCAGGGCCGGGTGCAATACCTGCAACACGGTCCACAGCATCAGGCCGGGCACCACGACGGCGATGGCGGTAATAATGAGACGCGTCGCCGTCGGCACTGGCGGCGCAGACGGGGCAGCGTTCTTACCGATGTGGCGCTGCACCGCGGTGCCGGAGGCAAGGAAGAGGCTTGCCTTGTAAAGCCCATGCAGCACAAGGTGAATGACCGCCGCTGCGTACAGGCCAAGTCCGCAGGTCATGATCATGAACCCCATCTGGCCCATGGTCGAGTGCGCCAAGGCGCCCTTGACGTCAGGTTTGGCGAGCATCAGCACCGTGCCGTACACGGCCGTCACCGCACCGATTCCGAAAGCGAGACCCAGGGCCAGCCGAGAGGCAGAAGAAAGGGGCGCCAGCCGGATCAAGAGGACCCCACCGGCATTGACCACGCCGGCGTGCAACAGGGCCGAAACCGGTGTCGGTGCCGCCAGTGTCGCCGGCAGCCAACGCTGGAACGGAACCTGCGCCGACCGGCTCGCGGCGGCAACCACTACCAAACAACCGATCAACGGCAGCACACCGGCAGCGGCCGGAAACGGCGTTTTCCCGAGTTCCCGCAGGTCCAGGTTGCCCCAACTGGCGGTGGCGAGCCCGACCGCCACCCAGAGCGCAACGTCGCCCAAGATAAACGCGCGTGCCGTGCGCAACCGTCCGTCCCGAGCGTCCGGCAGGTTCGGATAGGTTCCCAATAGCAGCCACAAGCCGACACCGGCCGCGCTCCAACACGCCGCCAACCCAATCAGGGTGAGAGCTGTCATCAGCCCGGCCGAGGCCGTGGTCAGTACCGCAGCGCCCACGACAAACCAGAGCTGACGCCGATCGCCGG
>JBBSRY010000346.1:0-3848 GCA_038242595.1 Mycobacteriales bacterium | reverse complement strand
TATTTGGCTGTCATCCCGCGGTTCATTCCCGCCGATACCAACCATCTGTTGATGAGCTTGGCGTTGGCGATGGTGCACAACCTGGTCAGTGTGTTCTGGTTCGCAACAATCATCTTCTCGGCGCATCTGGCCCGGCGGTGGCTGTCAAAAGCCAGCGTGCGCCGCTGGATGGACCGGGCTACCGGGGCGATCCTGGTCGGTTTCGGCGTCCGACTGGCAGTTGCGCGGGCCTAGTTTTCCGGATCGAACACGTCAGATTTTGCCAATGATGACTAGAGGATGATCCGGCCCTCGACGGCATTGAGCGCGATGTCGGTCCGGTGCTGAGAGCCACGCATGGTGATCTGGCTGACCACCTTGTAGGCAGCCTCCCGCGCCTGCACCAGGTCTGCGCCGGTGCCGACAACGGATAGCACCCGGCCCCCGGTTGACATGATGGTGCCCTCGCCGGTGTTCTTGGTGCCCGCGTGCAGGACGTCGGGATGGTTGGCACCGTGGATCAAGTCGCCGGTGGTCGGCGTTCCGGGATAGTTTTCCGCGGCAATGACGACAGTGACGGCCGAACCGGGCATCCACTCCAACTGCCGGTAGCCGGAAAGGTCACCGTGAGCGGCCGCATTCAGCAACCCGGCCAGGGGGGTCTTGAGAAGCTCTAGCACCACCTGGGTTTCCGGGTCACCGAAGCGGCAGTTGAACTCGATCACTTCCGGGCCGCGGGGCGTGAGGACCAACCCAGCGTAGAGCAGCCCGACGAAAGGTGTACCCCGAGCGGCCATCTCGGCCATAACCGGATCCAGCACCGCACGTTGTACGCGTTCCACCAGGCCGTCAGGTGCCCAGGGCAACGGAGCGTAGGCACCCATACCGCCGGTGTTGGGACCTTCATCGCCGTCGGCCAGTCGTTTGAAGTCCTGCGCCGGGATCAGCGGGACCGCGCGGGTCCCGTCACAGATGGCGAACAGCGAGACCTCCGGTCCGGACAGGTAGGTCTCGACCAGCACCGGATGACCACCGGCCAGGACATCCTCGGCGTGCGCCCTGGCAACGGCGAGGTCGGTGGTGACCACCACGCCCTTACCGGCCGCCAGACCATCATCCTTGACCACATACGGCGACCCGCAGGTGTGCAGCGCAGCGTCGATCCCGGATGCATCGCTGACCGGCACCGAGGCCGCGGTCGGCACCCCGGCCGCCGTCATGACTTCCTTGGCGAAGGCTTTGGAGCCTTCGATCTGCGCTGCATCGGCCGATGGCCCGAAGGTGGCGATGCCGGCTTCGCGCAACGCATCGGCGGCGCCGGCGACGAGCGGACCCTCCGGACCCACCACGACCAGGTCGGCGTCCAGTTCCAGCGCGAGATCGGTGATGGACTGCGGATCGGTCAGATCGACCGGGTATCCGGTGGCCAGCGTGTGGGTACCGGCATTTCCGGGAGCTATGTGCAGGTTGGTCACCGCCGGGTCCTGACGCAAAGCGCGCAGCAAAGCATGTTCACGGGCACCGGAGCCAACTACCAGGATTCGCACGATAAGTGAGGATATCTTCCCGACGTGCGGTGCGGCCAATCAGACACTGCCGAGTTGTCCTGCGGACGTGGAAGTACCGGTAGCCGTGCTGATTACTGCTTACCCGGCGTTGGGTACCCGAGTGTCGGTGGTTGATGGAACAGTGGGCACATGGCTGAGCGGCCCGAGGTCCCGGGAGACATGGTGCGCCGAATCGATGACGTCCTCGGGGCCTTCCCCAAGATCCATCAGGAGCCGGCCTGGGTCGGACTTCGATGGCGGGTGGAATCAGCCACGGTGGCCCACGTTTTCGGCGGGGAGGACCAGCAAATCCGAATCACCTTCCGAGCCGACCCGGATGAGGTCTTGGCGTTCGAACATCTCGGTAACCCGTACTTCCGGACCGGCTGGGGCAGCAACGTGGTGGGCATGCTGCTCGACAAGAAGACCGACTGGGCCGAACTCGGTGAATTGTTGACCGACTCCTATTGCCTTCAGGCACCCGCCCGGCTCGCTGCGCAGGTGCCTCGACCGGGCGTCGACCCCGCATTCTCGGCCGATGATGCGGCACCGGGTCGATAATCCTGGCCGCCCACCCGTCCGACAACTACGAGGGCGAAAGATGACTCCCCCGCCCCGACTTCCGGTGGGAATCGGAGCAGAGAAGAGCTGGTCTCCTGAGCTGCTCATCCATCGAGTTGGGATCAGACCGATCGACCGACGAGGACGGTCAGGCCAGAACGTCGTGCAAAACGATCGTTTGATCCCGACCGGGGCCAACACCAATCGACGAGATCCGGGCGCCGGACATCTGTTCCAAACGTCGCACGTAGTTCTTCGCGTTGACCGGCAGTTCCTCGAAAGTCCGGCAGCTGCTGATGTCCTCGAACCACCCCGGCAGCTCTTCGTAAATCGGCTTCGCATGATGCAGATCGCTCTGTGTCATGGGCATTTCATCGTGGCGGACGCCGTCAACGTCATAAGCCACACAGACCGGAACAGTTTCCAGCGACGAGAGCACGTCCAATTTTGTCAAGAAGTAGTCAGTGATGCCATTGACCCGGCTCGCATATCGGGCGATGACGGCGTCGAACCAGCCACAGCGACGCAGCCGCCCGGTGGTGACGCCGACCTCGCCGCCGGTCTTGCGCAGGTACTCGCCCCACTCGTCTTCCAGTTCGGTCGGAAACGGGCCGGACCCGACACGAGTGGTGTAGGCCTTGAGAATGCCGATCACTGCGGTGATCCGGGTCGGACCGAGCCCGGAACCGGCGGCGGCGCCACCGGCCGTGGGATTGGAGGACGTCACGAACGGGTAGGTGCCGTGATCAACGTCCAGCAGGGTGCCCTGGGATCCCTCGAGCAGAATATGCTCGCCGGCGTCCGCGGCATTGTTCAACGCCAACCGGGTGTCGGCGATCCGGTGCTTGAAACCGGCGGCCTGTTCCATCACGTCGTCGAAGATGCGGGCCGGATCCAGCGCCTTGCGGTTGTACACCTTGACCAGAATTTGGTTCTTGAGGTGCAGGGCGGCTTCGATCTTCTTCTGCAAGATTGATTCATCCAGCAAGTCCTGGACGCGGACACCCATCCGAGCCACCTTGTCCTGATATGCCGGACCGATACCGCGTCCGGTGGTGCCGATCTTGGCATTCCCCAGGTAGCGCTCGGTGACCTTATCGATGGCCACGTGGTACGGCATGATCAGATGTGCGTCGGCGGAGATCAACAGGCCGCTGGTGTCGACACCGCGCTCTTCCAGACCACCCAACTCTGTGAGCAGCACACCAGGATCGATGACCACCCCGTTACCGATGACGTTCTTACAACCGGGGGTCAAGATTCCGGAGGGGATCAGATGAAGAGCGAACTTTTGCCCGTCCGGCAGCACCACGGTGTGGCCGGCGTTATTACCGCCCTGGTAGCGCACCACCCACTGGACCCGTCCGCCGTACAGGTCGGTGGCTTTCCCCTTGCCTTCGTCGCCCCACTGGGCTCCGATCAGCACCATTACCGCCATCAATGACTCCCGTTGCATACTCGCCCGGACATCTATTCGCCGGGTTTGGCGTTAGGTGCTCTGTCTGAAATCGGTGGCACTGCGCTGCTGCTTGGACGGAAGACGTACCGTCACAAATGCAGGAGTGCCGCCTGAAAGGCTAGTCGTTGAATCAGATCACCGTTGTCTGCGCACGGCCGGACGCGCAGGACGAGGCCATTGGCCCGCCGATCAGCCCGGTGCTGAAGGCGTTCGGCGACTTCACCGACCAGGTCCATTTTGTCGGCCGGTACCCGAATAAGGACATCGATCAGTACCTCACTGGGCGGGTCGTGGTGGTCGGT
>JBBSRY010000345.1:0-3852 GCA_038242595.1 Mycobacteriales bacterium | reverse complement strand
CGCCACCGGTCCGGTGGTCTCGCGCACGCGCTGACTCATCGAGGATCACCCGCTACCGGTGGCGAAGTAACTGTCGAGGTCGAAGTCGAGCCTGCCGTGGACGACAGCGCGGATCGCAGCGGATCCAGCCCCATCGGGCCTAGGCGCAACGCGGTCATATGAAACTCCTTTTGGTTGAACGCATTCCCGAGCAGTTGTTGTTGCTCGGAGCGGGCCTGGGTCCACAGTTTGGCGCCTACCTTGAACGCCAATGCCTGCCCTGGCCAGCCCAGATATCTGTCGACCTCATAGCCGGCGGTGGCGAGGTCCACGCCCGCCACGTGATGCAGGAACTGGACTGCCACCTCAGGTGTCCAGCTGGTTTCACTGGTCAAACCAGTGCCCGGCGGAATCGGATACCCCAGATGCAATCCGAGGTCGATGACAATCCTGGCGGCGCGCCATAGTTGGGCGCCATAGACGCCGAGCTGTTCGGCGTCATCCTCGAGAAGTCCGAGGTCGACCGCCAACTGCTCGGAATAGTGCGCCCAACCCTCGGCGTAGCCGTGGATATGGCAGAGGTAGCGCTGCCATGGATGCAGCTCCGCAATCCCCTGGGTGACGGCAAATTGCAGGTGATGACCGGGCAGACCCTCGTGGTGCACGGTGCTGACCTCGCGCCAGGTGGGCACCGAGGTGGTACCAGGCGGTACCGACCACCAGACGCGGCCAGGACGAGTGCCTCCCGGGTCCGGCGCCGAGTAGTACATCACCCCGGATCCGGCTGTGACCATCTTGGCCTCCACCGGCAAGGTATTTGCGGGAATGTCGAAGTGAGTGCCGGACAGGGCGGCGGTGACGCGATTCATCCGGTTCTGCAACCAACTCACGAGTTCCGGCCCGGGGGTGACGCAGGATCCTGGCCGCTCGTCCAATGCGCTGCGGGCGGCAGCAAGATTCTGGTGCCCGGTGAGTTGACGACCGAGAGTGGTTGCCGCGCTGGTCAACCGGGCCAGTTCGGACCAGCCGTATTCGTAGAGCTCGCGAAGGTCGACCTCGGCCCCCAGAAATGCCCGTGAGGTGACCTGATACATCTCGGGGCCGACCGCGTCCTTGGCCTGAACGGTAGGGGCCAGGTCCTGGCGTAGGAAGTCAACAAAGACGTCGGCGGCCGCGCTTGCCTGTTCGGCGCCACTGCGAAGCTGTGCCGAAAGTGCTGGGCTGCCCTGATAGTCGGTGACGAGCCGGCGGTAGAAGTCAGTGCCGGCAGGGTCGATCCAACCGGCGCACTGATCGGCGACGATCAACGCCTGACGACGTGAAATCCGTTGACCACGCGCCCGAGACTGCATCAACGTGGCGGTGTAGTCCCGGTATCCGGTGGCAACCGCGCTCAGATGTTCGGCAACCCGGTGCCAATCCTGCTCGGATTCACGGGGCAGATCGTCGAAGACCTGCCGTAGCTGATGAATCGGGGTGGCCAGCGGAGCCAGCAGCGTGGTGGTGAAACCATAGTTGTACAGGGCGGTTTGGGCTCGTAGTCGTTCTTTCAACGCAATGCCCAGCGGGTCACTCGGCGAACCGATCGACGCCAGTGCCGTCACGTCGACCTGGTGCCGGGCCGCCAGTCCCTCTGGGCTGATGTCCGGTAACTCCAGATCCGCCGGGCGGCCCACTACCGCGGCAGCCTCCGGGTCAACTTCGGCCAGGTCGGTGAGGTAGCGATCGGCCACCTCCCAGGATGACGTCATACCGCCACCCCGGCCAATGCCCGACGCACCGCAGGGAGAACCTGCTGACCCAGCAGAGTAATACCACCCAGATCGGTCAGACCATGGGGCGTGCCGAACTCGACACGGGTGGCGCCGGCCTTCACCAACGAAACTGCATGGGCAGCAACATCATCCGGGGTGCCGGCAAAACAGAACCGGTCGAGTACCTCATCGGGGATCAGTTGCCCGGCCTCCTCATGGTCGCCGACAGCCAGGCGCTCCCGCATACCAGCGAGCAGCCCGGGCGGCAGTGTGACGGTCAGGTCCAGTGGCGCCACCACTTCCAAATACATCGCCACTTCGGTCCGGGCGCGGCGTCTGGCCGCTGCGCGATCTTCATCGACGACGGTGACTGCGCCGACCACCACCCCCACCCGGCGATCACATCCCTGAGCCTTGGATTCGGTCTCCAGCCAGGATCCCATCAGTCGCACCATCTCCGGATTGGCGCAGCCACCGAGTTTCACCTCGACGGCAAACTCGGCGGCCAGCGCCGCCCCCTTCGGTCCCCAGACACCTAGCAGAATATCAATTGACTTGCTCGGCAACGGGTATCGCATCGTGAATCCGGCTTCGATGGAGAAATGAGTACCGCGGTACCCGTCGTCCCGCCCGGCCAGTAGGTAGTGCACGACCTCGATGCATTCACGCATCCGCAGCAGCCCCCCGCTGGCGGGGATACCGATTTGGCCCAGCCAGGATCCGCGGGCCAGCCCAAGATAGGCCCGGCCGCCGGAAGCCTCATCAAGGGCGGCGATCTGACCGGCCATCTCGACTGGATGCAGCAGCGACGGATTCAGGCAGGCCACTCCCAGTCGTAGGTGCTGTGTGGCTTCGGCGACTGCCAACAGCGCCGGAATCGGCGGCTGGTAGCCGAGGTCACCGAAGGCCGAGACACCGTCAAAGCCGAACTCCTCGACGGCCTGGCCGATCTCGCGATACGCCTTGGTTGTCTTGTCGGTCTGGATGGCAATGCTGAAGGTTGCCGGTGTCATCGTCGTCATGTGAGGTCTCCGCTGTCGTGCCGAACCACCTGGGTGCGTTCGATCCGCATGATCAGCCGTTCTTCCGGGTCAGGGCAGGCGATCTCGCTATCATGCTCAAGCCAGTCGCCGGCCGGTAGTTGTCGTTGTTTGGCCGGGATCAGCGGCAGCGCCGCCGCCAGGGCGTAGAAGCAGAAGTGGCCGCCGGCCGGCATCCGCAGCTGACTGGAGTTGGTGATCTCGCAGTAGTCGCCGACCTTCAGCCCGCAGACACTGCGGCCTTCGATGCGGTCGACCACCAGGCGGATGTTGTAGAGCTCGGTGACCTGGGGCGTCGGATCTTGGGTGGTCATCGGATCACGGCCAATTGATGTCTGTCATCGCGATACACCGCGCCGTCCTTCAGGACCGCCCGGATTCCGCGTAGCGCCGAGATGTCGACGGTCGGGTCGGCGTCCATCACCAATAGGTCTGCCCGCATCCCGACTTCCAGGGTTCCGACATCGATTGCAGCGCCGAGCCATTGGGTGGCCGAGGTGGTGGCGGAAGCGAAAACTTCGGCCGCCGTCATTCCGGCTTCCTGCATGAATTCCATTTCCCTTACGGTGTCGATAATCTCGTCAAAGGGTGCGTACGGCGGCATATCGCTGCCCATCACAATCTCCACCTCGGACGCGATGGCACGTTGCAGGCTGGCCCAGTGCTCCGGGCCGGCGGGTAGCGCGCGATCCATCATCCAGGTCGGCACCTTGTTCAATTCGAAGAATTCCTGGCAGCGGCTGACGGTGATGGTGGGGGTGTACCAGACGCCTCTTTCTGCCATCAGATCCGTCAACTCGGCGGTCATCTGATAGCCATGCTCCACCCCGTTGAGACCCAGAAGTATCGCACGGGAGATGGTTTCGCTGGAGGCCGCATGCGCGGTGACCTGCTTGTTCCAGTCATGGAAGCGGTGCTGATCACCGCTTCCATCTCGGCGTCGATGAGTTGTGGGGTGTCAATCTGTTCGTGTTCGCCCGCGATGCCGCCGGAGATCCAGACCTTGATCAGATCTGCGCCGGCCCGGATCCGCTCGCGGGTGGCCCGGCGGAATCCGTCCGCCCCATCGGCCTCCTGCG
>JBBSRY010000344.1:0-3853 GCA_038242595.1 Mycobacteriales bacterium | reverse complement strand
TTGCGTCGCAAACCACGTCGGGGTCGTCGAGCGCTGCTGGGCCGCTTCAACAAATCTTGAGCCCGCGAGCTGCGACTACGGCGCGTTGCAGATATTCTCCAGGAATGTCGGCGAGGCCGACCGCACTCTCGAGGCCGGGAAGCCCTAGACTGACCGCTCGGAAGTAAACAATTCGTGACGTGATGGTGGTCATACCTTGTCTGGAGGACAGGTGGAAGAGACCCTTGCAAAGGCCGGCATTTTTCAGGGTGTAGACCCGGATGCAGCCTTGGCACTCGGTTCGCAGTTGGAAACCGTCGATTACCCGCGAGGAAGTGCAATCTTCTCCGAGGGTGAGTTGGGCGATCGGTTGTACGTGATTCTGGCCGGCAAGGTAAAGCTGGGCAGGCATTCACCGGACGGCCGGGAGAACCTGCTGGCGGTAATGGGGCCATCGGATATGTTCGGTGAGCTCTCGGTGTTCGATCCGGGTCCCCGCACGTCGACCGCAACTGCGGTGACCGACCTGCGACTGGCCACCATGGACCGGACCGCGCTGCTGGATTGGATCAACAAGCGCCCGGAGATCGCCGAGCAACTCTTGCGGGTGCTCGCTCGGAGACTGCGACGGACCAATAATGCGCTCGCCGACCTCATATTTACTGATGTCCCGGGTCGGGTGGCAAAGGCCCTTTTGCAGTTGGCTCGTCAGTTCGGTCAGCAGGAGGGTAGCGCCATGCGTGTCACCCACGATCTGACGCAAGAAGAACTGGCACAGTTGGTCGGCGCCTCGCGGGAAACCGTGAACAAGGCGTTGGCCGATTTCGGTCACCGCGGGTGGCTGCGCCTCGAGGGCAAGAGCGTCATCATCCTGGATGCCGATCGGCTTTCCCGCCGAGCCCGCTGAGAACCGTCACTGTCGAGCGGTGACTTCGGATCTTTTCCCCGACATTTAAGCCGGAGATGCGATGCCGAAGTCACCGCTCGTTACCTTTTCGACCCAACACCGAGACAGTGACCGACGCCGTCACCGTGGAATGCGGCGGCAGCGCGCTCAACGCCGCATCAAATTCACCGGCCTGCAGATGCCGAGCCGTCGGGCCCATCATGACCAAATCCTTGATTTGAGCCGGACTCAATTCCATCGTGAACGTCATGCGCCGACGATCCAGGAGCACCAGAGCGGCAAAATCGGTCACTATTTTTTCCGCCTTTCCGCAATCAACGGTCAGCATCCGGAACGGCTGGATCAACTCCATCAAGTGTCCGGGCTCCGGCGTGACCACCACGAACTGCCCGCGCGATGAAAGGATGCGGCAAATCTCGGAAGCCTGGCGAGGAGCGAACACACTGAGTACTGCTTCAGCCGAACCGTCGGCCAATGGCAACCGGTCCCAGGCATCGGCCACCACCGACGCCATCCGGGGGTGAGCTCCGGCTGCCCGACGAGCCGCCCGCACGGACGAATCCACCGCGAGTCCGTGCGAATCCGGCAGTGCGTCAAGGACCGAAGCGAGGTAGTACCCGGTGCCGGCGCCCAGTTCGACCAGCGAAGCTGCGGCAGGCACACTCTGCGCGACCGCATCGGCGATCGGGTCATACCAACCGGTGCCCAGGAAGGACACCCGCGCCGCCACCATTTCCGCCGAATCACCGGTATCGGTGCGGGACTGCGGGCCCAATAACGACAAATATCCCTGACGAGCCAGGTCGAAGTGATGGCCGGCCAAACATTTCACGCCACGCCCGGTCCTGATCCCGCCGTTGGGGGCACCGGCTGAGCCATCGGCGTTTGAAGGGCCGGTGGCAAAGTCCAGCGACTCGCCGCAATGCGGGCACCGCAACCACCTCAGCACCGCACCGAGCGCACCATTACCCGAGGCTGGATCAGCCACCGGCATGTCCGAGGTAGTGGAGCTGGGCCTGCACCGATTTCTCCGCCGCCAACCGGACCGAGCTGTCGATATCGGTATAGACCGCATCGGTGACGAGCCGAACCGAGATCGGCTCCCCGGATTCGACCAGCGTCGAAACTGCCATCCGGATCTGGTCCAGCCGCTGCAGACGGTGATCCCGATAGTGGTTACACACCTGCACCAGATCCGGCAGCACCGGTCCGTGAGCCGGCAGCACCGTTGCCGGACCCAAGGCTGCGAGCACCGCCAGCGACTCGAGATAGGGGCTGAGCCGGCCATCCGGGTAAGCAATGATGGTCGTCCCGCGACCGAGGATGGTGTCACCGGTCAATACCGACCCGCGCGGTCCGTCCTCCGGCAGGTAGAACGACACCGAGTCTTCGGTGTGTCCCGGCGTCGCCACCACGGTGATCCGCACACCGGCCGCCTCAATCACCTCACCGTCGACGAGCGGATCGCCGCCCACGCAGAAGGCCGGATCCAACGCCCGCACCGGTGCTCCGGTCATCCGATGAAACTCTTCGCTGGCTTCGGTGTGATCGGGGTGATGATGGGTGATCAGCACCAATTCCACTCGGCAGCCACCGGCGAGTTCGGCCAGATGTTGCCGATCCAACGGTCCAGGGTCCACCACCACCACCGAGTTGGTCAGCGCTGCGGCGATGACGTAGGAGTTGGTCCCGTCCAACGTCATCGGCCCCGGGTTCGGAGCAAGTCTGACCTTTGTCAGATCGCTGGTGCGGCGCAGCGACGGAAGTTCTGAGTGACAATCCGGTTCGGCTTGCCACCGCGGCGCCGGCAATCGGCGACCGCTGTTGACCTTTACCGGCATCGTCGCATCCGACCGCGCTGTCACGTCCTGCGTCGCGGTCATCACCTGCGCCACCGTCCGGTATGGCACCAACTCACCGAGCACCACCTCGGTCGGCCGCATCAGTTTCAATCTCTGGTCGGCCGCTGCAGCCAATGCTGCCGACGGGCTGATCCAAAACCCCTCCACAGCTTCGCTTGTCGCCCCATCGGCCTGTTGCCCGGCCGGGAGCGCTGCGACAAAAAAGAATGTGTCATACCGTCGCGACATCCCTTCCGGGGTGATCCAGCGGGCCCATGGCCGAAGAAGATCTGACCTCAGTTGCTGACCGAAGTCGTCCAGCACACTGCCCAGACCAGTTCGATGGGCGGACAGATCGGCGCGGGCGGTCAAGGCGCGGCCCGCTCCACTGGAGTCAACCGCCGGGACCGGGCGGCCGGGTGGGCTGATCAGTGCCACCCCGGTTTCCTCGAACAGTTCGCGGACGGCTGCTGCCAGCAGCGCTCTGGCCTCTTCGGCATCTACCTGCAATACCTGCGCCCACCAATGGGCACTGGGGCCGGCCCACGGCAGGGTGTCGTCCCAATCGCTGGGGTCGACCGCGCCTCCGGGGAACACCGCCACATCGGCGGCAAATACCATTTGGGTGACCCGTTGCAACAGGAAAACCTCGAGTTCGGGATTACCGTCAGCTCCGACGCCGTCACGCAGCAGAACTACGGTTGAAGCGGGTCTGATCGGTACTTCAGTTGCCATGCCGGATCATCGCCTGTCGGTCCGCACTATCCATCCCCACACGGTATCCTCGCCGCCAAAGCTGGTTGACAGCGGTTGGCGGCATCCGCCATCGGCACCGACAACATCGTGGGGTCCGCGCAGCTGCTGGCGATAGATCCACCAGCACAACCAAGGATGGTGGCGGGGCGGTGAGAGTTCAGCAATGAACCCTGAAAAGCTGGATACCGGGTGGACCAGCGGCGAGCAAGGTACGCCGCCATCCTGGCCGAGCGGGCACCGATGAATATCGGAAAACGCGATGACCCGTCGGCGATCACCATCGATCCACTAACCGGACGGGACTGCCTGGTGCATCCTGCGGCCGCCCGCGAACTGCGCGATCAGCTCGTTGCCGCCGGACCGGAGGAAC
>JBBSRY010000343.1:0-3854 GCA_038242595.1 Mycobacteriales bacterium | reverse complement strand
GGCCTAGGACGCCGCCCTCTCACGGCGGTAGCGAGGGTTCGAATCCCTTCGGGGCTACAATATTTCAGGCTCCCCAACATATGTTGGGGAGCCTGAACTATTTTGTCCCGCTCGTTGATCGAGCGCTTGCTCGTTGATCTAGCGGAGTCGAGCGCCTGCCATTTCTCCCATCAGGGCTCCCGATGACCGCTTACAACCGAGCCGTCAGGGCCTCCGAGGCTGCCAGCAGATCCCCGGCCCACTTCGCGCCGGGCCGCTTCCCGATCCGCTCCACCGGCCCGGACACCGAGACCGCAGCAATCACCGAACCGTGGCTGTCACGCACCGGTGCGGAAACACTGGCAACGCCGGGCTCCCGCTCTGCCACCGACTGCGCCCAGCCGCGACGCCGGACCTCGGCGAGGGTTCGTTCGGTAAAGGACGCATCGGTCAATACCGCGCGGATTGTCGACGGATCCGACCAGGCGGTCAGCACTTTTGCGCCGGACCCAGCGCCCATCGGCAACATGGCCCCGAGAGGAACTGTGTCCCGGAGGCCCGAGATCGGCTCGGCCACGGCAATACAAATGCGGGACAAGCCGTCCGCGCGGTAGACCTGGACGCTCTCGCCGGTTCGATCCCGAAGACGGGGCAGGACATGAGCTGCCGCGGCTACCAACGGATCCGGGGCGCCGGCAGCAAGAGCGGCCAACAGTGGCCCCGGTCGCCAGCGACCCTGGGTGTCCCGCGAGAGCAATCCGTGGATTTCCAACCCCACTGCCAAGCGGTGGGCGGTGGCACGCGGCAATCCGGTGGCGGCACACATCTCGGCCAGCCCGGTCGGTGAGGCGGCGGCAGCCCGAAGTACCTGTACCGCTTTGTCGAGTACGCCGATCCCGCTAGACTGTCCCATAGTGCAATACTAGATTCCCGAATGCTGGGATGTCCACTCGAGGTGGCTCGTCCGGCGAGGCAGCCGGAAAAGGACTCACCTCGCAGCAGCACGGTGTTCAATGATCAGCACAATTGTGAGCTACACGATTTCGCCGCCGCCGTAAAAGATGTAGAGGAAGGTCTGAAAGATGAGCCGCACGCTCGCCGAGAAGGTTTGGGAAGCCCATGTTGTGCATCGAGCCGAGGGGGAGCCCGATCTGCTCTTCATCGATCTGCATCTCATTCACGAGGTCACCAGCCCACAGGCCTTCGATGGTCTGCGGCAGGCGGGACGTCCGGTTCGTCGGACCGATCTGACGCTGGCCACCGAAGACCACAATGTTCCCACCCTTGCCATCAACCTTCCGATCGCCGACAAGGTCTCGCGCCTCCAGGTGGACACGCTGCGCCGCAATTGCCAGGAGTTCGGGGTCCGGCTGTTCCCGATGGGCAATGCCGAACAGGGCATCGTGCACGTGGTCGGACCGCAGCTTGGCCTGACCCAGCCCGGTATGACGGTGGTGTGCGGTGACTCCCACACCTCGACCCACGGTGCTTTCGGAGCACTGGCCTTCGGTATCGGCACCAGTGAGGTCGAGCATGTGATGGCCACTCAGACCCTGCCGCTCAATCCGTTCAAGACGATGTCCATCACCATCAATGGTGTGTTGCCCGAAGGTGTGAGCGCCAAGGACGTCATTCTGGCGATCATCGCCAAGATCGGTACCGGCGGTGGACAGGGATACGTGTTGGAATATCGCGGAGCGGCCATCGAAGCGCTGTCGATGGAAGGACGGATGACAATCTGCAATATGTCGATCGAGGCCGGCGCCAGAGCCGGCATGATTGCGCCGGATGACACCACTTTTGACTACATCAAGGACCGCGACCATGCTCCCAAGGGTCAGCAGTGGGAGGACGCCGTGGCGTATTGGCGAACTCTTGCAACGGATCCCGATGCTGTCTTTGACACCGAAGTGGTGTTGGAGGCGGCCGACTTGAGTCCGTATGTGACCTGGGGGACAAACCCTGGGCAAGGTCTGCCGCTGTCGGCCAGCATTCCCGATCCGTCCACGATCGGCGATGATGGCGAGCGGTTGACCGTCGAGAAGGCTCTCGAATACATGGATCTGGCACCAGGAACGCCGCTCAAGCAAGTCAAGGTCGACACCGTATTCCTCGGCTCCTGCACGAATGGCCGGATTGAGGACCTGCGCGCGGCGGCCGATATTCTGCGCGGCCGTCAGGTCGTCGAAGGCATGCGGATGTTGGTGGTTCCTGGTTCGATGCGGGTGAAGTTGCAGGCCGAAGACGAAGGTCTGGACAGCGTTTTCACTGCCGCAGGCGCCGAGTGGCGCAGTGCGGGATGCTCGATGTGTCTGGGTATGAACCCGGATCAGCTGGCCCCCGGTGAGCGCTGCGCTTCGACGTCAAATCGAAACTTCGAAGGTCGTCAGGGTAAGGGCGGGCGCACGCATCTGGTTTCGCCACAGGTCGCAGCCGCCACCGCAATCCTGGGGACCCTGGCCTCACCGGCCGATCTCCAGCCTTTGCCCGCCCTGGCCACCAGCTAAACCTGTCCCTTTCAACGAATCAGAGGAATTGACGATGGATGCTTTCATCAACCATGTAGGGGTGGGGATCCCGTTGCGTCGCAGCAATGTCGACACCGACCAGATCATTCCCGCGGTGTATCTCAAGCGCGTCACCCGGACCGGATTCGAGGACGGACTATTCGTCAGCTGGCGAAATGATCCGACTTTCGTACTCAATCAGCCCGCATTCAAATCTGGCTCGGTGCTGGTGGCGGGTCCGGACTTCGGCACCGGATCCTCACGGGAGCACGCGGTTTGGGCATTGATGGACTATGGGATCCGGGTGGTCATCTCGGCCAAGTTTGCCGATATTTTTCGCGGCAACTCCGGCAAGGGCGGACTGGTCGCCGCCCAGGTGACCCAGGACGAGGTGGAGTTGCTCTGGAAACTGCTGGAAAACGCGCCGGGCACCGAAGTCTCGGTTGATCTGGACTCGCAGCTCATCACCGCGGGTTCATTGACCATCAGCTTCCAGATCGATCCGTACATCAAGTGGCGGTTGCTCAACGGATTGGACGACATCGCGCTGACCTTGCGGCACGCCGATGAAATCACCGAATTCGAAAAATCTCGACCAGATTTTTTGCCTGTCACCCGGTAACCCCCGATCACCCTTCGGCCCGACTGATCAGCCCGATCAGTCGGGCCTTTTCATGTTTAAAAGTCGTTGTCGGGCAACACATCTCGTGAGAGTCCCCGGTATGACCGAAGTGTCGCGGGGGCTCCGGAGGGGCGATGAATAGGACCCGAATAGGTGTCGAGAGTGCCGCTGTCACAACACATTCTGGCGCGTTGGGTTGGATTTTTCACGAAATTGCGCCTACCGTGTGCGCCAGTCGGCCCTTCCAATTCCCGGGCCGGAAAGTCCTGGGAGGGACAACAATGAACAAAACCGATCTCATCAACAAGCTCGCAGAGCGCTTGGATGGGGACAAAAAGACCGCCCAGACCGCGATCGAGGGCGTGATCGATTTGATTCAGCGCCAGGTACACGGCGGTGACACCGTTTCGATCTCCGGTTTCGGAGTTTTCGAGAAGCGGGCCCGCGCGGCTCGTACCGCTCGCAACCCGCGCACCGGCCAGGCGGTCAAGGTCAAGAAGACCACGATCCCCGCCTTCCGCCCGGGTAAATACTTCAAGGATGTCATCGCCGGCTCGGTGAAGTTGCCGAAGGCCACTGGTGCTCCGACCTCGGCTCGCGCCGCTGCGGCAGCTGCCAAGGCGCCGGCTGCTGCCAAGGCAACCCGCGCCGCTGCGGCAAAGCCAGCCGCTGCTGCCAAGACCGCTGCTGCCAAGGCTCCTCGCGCTGCGGCAAAGCCGGCCGCTGCTGCCAAGACCGCTGCTGCC
>JBBSRY010000342.1:0-3857 GCA_038242595.1 Mycobacteriales bacterium | reverse complement strand
CAGCAACACATTCGGAGCCCGCCTCTGGCAAGACTCGCAACACCGGACGCAGCGCCGCCAAACAGGATATCTCTGCCAAAAAGCAGGATGTCACCACAGCCGATCCGGAGGATAATGCGTGATTGCGACACCGATTTCGACCTACCGACTGCAGATTTCGCCCACTTTCCCACTGGATCGGGCAACCGCCCAATTGGACTACCTGACCAACCTCGGGGCCGATTGGGTGTATCTCTCGCCCATCCTGACCTCCGAGATCGGATCGGACCATGGATATGACGTCACCGACCACTCCAGCGTAGATCCTCAGCGCGGCGGCCCAGAAGCACTACAGCACCTCAGTGACGCCGCACATCAACGCGGTCTCGGGGTCTTGGTCGATATCGTCCCCAACCACATTGGGGTCGCTTCGCCGACGCAGGCATTGTGGTGGTGGGACCTGCTGCTCAACGGCCAGGCCTCACGATATGCCGAAGCCTTTGATGTGGATTGGGATTTCGGTGCCGGCCGGGTGCGGGTGCCGATTCTGGGCGACGGTGAAGACGAACTGGCCGCCCTTGAGGTGGTCGATGGTGAACTCCGGTATTACGACCATCGGTTACCGATTAGTGTCGGCACCAATCACGGGACACCGCAACAGATCCACGATCGCCAGCACTACGAATTGGTGAGTTGGCGACGAGCGGACGCGGAACTGAACTACCGGCGCTTTTTCGCGGTGAGCACCCTCGCGGGGGTGCGAGTGGAGGTACCGGCCGTTTTCGCCGAATCGCACGCCGAGATCCTTCGCTGGATCAAGTCCGACCTGGCCGATGGTCTGCGAGTGGATCATCCGGACGGGCTTTTTGATCCCGCCCAATACCTGGACGAATTGGCCGCAGCCACCGGCGGCGCCTATGTGTTGGTGGAGAAAATCCTGGAAGGCGACGAACCACTACCCGAAGACTGGAAAACGGCCGGTACCACCGGTTATGACGCGTTGGCCGCGATTGATCGCGTTCTGGTCGACCCGGCCGGTGAACCTGTCCTGACGGCACTGGATGCGCAGTTGCGCGGCAGTGCGGTGGACTGGCACGACATGATCCACGGCACCAAGCGGAGCATCGCCGACGGCATCCTGCGCTCAGAAGTTCTGCGCCTTGCCAGGTTGGCGAAACTTCAGGATCCGGAGATTGCAGAGCCCGATGATGCGCTTGCCGAACTGTTGGCGACTTTTCCGGTCTATCGGTCCTATCTGGCCACGGTGCCGGCCGGTGACGAACCACGCAAGGTCACTGATACCGCCCGCGATGGAGCGGTATTACAGCTAGCGCTGGACAAGGCTCTGTCCTACCGCCCGCAATTGGCGGAGTCCCTGCAGCGAATCGCAACGTTACTACGTCGACCTGAACTGGAGATCTCCCGTCGCTTCCAGCAGACCTCCGGCATGGTGATGGCCAAAGGTGTTGAGGACACTGCATTCTACCGATTCACCAGGCTCACCTCGCTCAATGAGGTCGGTGCCGACCCGAATGAATTCAGCGTGCCGGTCGCGCATTTTCATCAGCTCCAGCAACAACGGCTGGCGCAGTGGCCACATTCGATGATCACCACCTCCACCCACGACACCAAGCGAAGCGAGGATGTGCGGGCGCGGTTGTCCGTGTTGGCGGAGATTCCGCAAGTCTGGGCCGATGCGGTACGCGGTTGGCAACAACAGCTGAGCAAATTTGATCTCGTGCAGGCCGATGGGCCACTGGCCAATATGCTCTGGCAGGCGACTGTTGGTGCCTGGCCGATCAGCCGGGCCAGGCTGCACGCCTACACCGAAAAAGCCTCCAGAGAGGCCGGCAACTCGACCAACTGGTGGAACCCCAATACCGAGCTCGAGGACCAGCTGCACGCAATGATCGATGCCATCTTCGACGATCTCACGATTCGGAAATCGTTCGAGGACGTAGTGCACACCATTGCCCAGCCGGGGTGGTCCAACTCGTTGTCCACCAAGCTGATTGCCCTGACCATTCCCGGAATGCCCGATGTGTATCAGGGCAGCGAATTGTGGGACTACTCGCTGGTCGATCCGGACAATAGGCGGCCGGTGGATTACGACCTGCGGCGGCGTCTGCTGAGCAAACTCGACGATGGATTCCTGCCGGAAATCGACGAGACCGGGGCGGTCAAACTACTGGCAACGTCCAGAGCGCTGAGGTTGCGTCGGGACCACCCCGAGCTGTTCACCGCCTACGAACCGGTGTACGCGGTCGGCGAAGCCGCTGATCATCTGATTGCCTTCGACCGAGGGGGCGCCATTACGGTCGCCACCAGATTGCCGGTGGGGTTGGCCCACCGGGGCGGCTGGGCTGAGACCAGATTGCCGCTACCGGCCGGCGGATACACCAATCTCCTCACCAACGAATTCATCGACACCAGCCAGACGCACGACGTCGCGCTGGTGGAGCTCCTGTCCCGTTATCCCATCGCCCTGCTCGTTCCTGCCGAAGGATCATCCGATAATGCCGCGTAGCACAACAACATTCGATCCCATTCGCGGCGTTCATCGGTTTGAGGTCTGGGCCCCGCTGGCCCGCCGGGTGCGGCTGGCGCTGGGACCGCAGGACGTCGAGGGCACCGCCATGGACGCAGCAGCCGATGGTTGGTGGACGGTGGAAGTTGCCGATCCAGCAGTCGATCTCGACTACGGATTCCTGCTCGACGATTCCACCGACGCCCGGCCTGATCCTCGTTCCCGACGGCAACCAACTGGGGTGCATGGTCTTTCCAGGACCTACGATCCAGCGACCTACGAATGGACCGACGGCGCCTGGACCGGCCGTCAGCTGGCCGGTGGTGTGATCTACGAGCTTCATATCGGCACCTTCACTCCGGAAGGCACCCTCGACGCCGCCATCGAGCATCTGCCGCACCTGGTCAATCTCGGGGTGTCCTTAGTCGAGCTGCTGCCGGTTAACGGTTTCAATGGGATCCACAACTGGGGCTATGACGGAGTTGCCTGGTTTACCGTCCACGAGATCTACGGTGGCCCCGAGGCCTATCAACGATTTGTCGACTCCTGCCACTCGCTGGGCCTGGCCGTCATTCAGGACGTGGTGTACAACCACCTTGGGCCCAGCGGGAACTACCTGCCGGAGTTCGGTCCATATATGCACGAGGCAAGCTCCAACACCTGGGGAAGTTCGGTCAACCTCGATGGTGCCGATTCCGAACCCGTGCGCCGGCTCATCGTCGATAACGCGCTGATGTGGCTGGATGACTACCACGTCGACGGTCTGCGACTGGATGCGGTCCACGCCCTGGTGGACCACCGGGCCACCCACCTGCTGGAGCAACTTGCAGTTGAGGTGGATGCCCTTTCCGCTCACCTGGGTCGACCGCTGACATTGATCGCCGAGTCGGATCTGAATGACGCAAAGCTGATCACGCCGCGTTTTGGTGGAGGCTTCGGTCTCACCGGGCAGTGGAGTGATGACTTCCACCACGTGGTTCATGCCGCGCTGACCGGGGAGACAGCAGGCTACTACGGCGATTTCGGGTCGATGGAATCCCTGGCAAAGGTGCTGACCGAAGGGTTCTTCCACAACGGCACCTGGTCCAGTTTCCGGGGACGGACTCACGGTCGGCCGGTGGACACCCATCGGATCCAGACCTGGCGTTTTGTTGTATTTGCTCAAGATCACGATCAAATTGGCAATCGAGCGACTGGTGATCGGCTCACTGCTTCACTGAGCCAGCAGGAGCTGGGACTTGCGGCGGTGTTGGTGATGACGTCGCCGTTCACTCCGATGCTTTTCATGGGCGAGGAGTGGGGTGCCACGACACCGTGGCAATTCTTCACCTCGCACCCCGAGCCGGAGTTG
>JBBSRY010000341.1:0-3870 GCA_038242595.1 Mycobacteriales bacterium | reverse complement strand
GCCGCATCAGAGGCCGTTCGGTTCAGCGGCGGGTGCCGGTGGCCCCTTTTACGCCTCCGCACCGTGCCGTCATCGCCATCGATCGAGCCGATCGATCGCAGCTTAGATCCGGCGGCGGTGATTCTCGGTGTCGGTCTGCCCGTAGGATCAGTGGTTACTGGCCAGTAACAAGACCACCGGTCCCGGAGGACGTGATGCAAGAAGCAGCCACACAGGTCGTATTGCACGGCCAGGAGGTGGTCTTCACCGACCGCGGAACCGGCCAGACGGTCTTGTTGGTGCACGGGTTGATGAGCACCAGACACACCTGGGACGACCAGTTGGATCGATTGGCGCGCGACTATCGGGTTATTGCCCCGGATCTACTCGGTCATGGCGATTCTGCCAAACCCGCCGGTGACTATTCCCTCGGTGCGCATGCGGCCATGCTGCGCGATCTTCTGGACGTTCTCGAAGTGCCAAGGGTCACCATTGTCGGACATTCCCTCGGTGGCGGCATCGCCATGCAGTTTGCCTATCTGTTTCCGGACCGTACCGATCGACTGGTGTTGGTCAGTAGCGGCGGGCTCGGACGCGAGGTCAGTCCCGCACTGCGGGCTGCCACACTGCCCGGAAGTGAACTGGTGTTGCCACTCTTGGGCTCCGGGTTCGTTCGCGGGGTCGGTGATTGCGCGCTTCGGCTCTGGTCGCGGGTCGGCCTGCCGGCGATCAGCCCCAGTTCGACGCAGGGGTGGCGCAGTCTTGCCGGTCTTGCTGATCCGGCGTCCCGACGAGCATTTCTGGCCACCAGTCGATCGGTGATCAACGCCGGCGGGCAGACCGTCAGCGCCCAGGATCGACTGACCAGTTTGCTGTCGCACGATCTGATGCTGATGTGGGGCCGGCGTGATCGAGTGATTCCGATCTCGCATATCGAAACGACCTTGGAGTCGTTGCCGCGCAGTCATGTGGTCGTCCTATCCAGGTCGGGCCATTTTCCACACCTGGACGAACCGGAACTCTTCGCCATCGAATTGGACAGTTTCCTGAAGCGTCCCACATCGGGTGGGCCAACCAGAGCTGAGGCAGCGCGCCCCGCCCGGCAAATATGACCGCGCATGCATATACTGGCGGTAGATCGGTCAGATAGGCGGTTGCCTCTACGCTTGGAATAGATGGGGCCTGGCGAGGGGAAATCGATGGCTGCCGAGCAGCTCTCTGCGGCCGTCGGTGAGCTGGCCGTATTGGCCGTAGACGAATTCAGTGTCGATGACCTGTTACGGCGGTTATGTCAGGTTGCTGCGGAAGCTTTGACCGCCGATGGCGTCGGAGTGATGAAAGCCGTCACGGCTGACAGTCGCTTCATCCATGCCAGTGCCCCAAGCTACGTCGAGTTGGGTCGACTGCAGGAGGGGCTGCAGCACGGGCCGTGCACCGACGCGATGGAGACCGGCGGCATCATCACCGCCGGGAGTCCGGCCGAAATGGTGTGGCCCTCGTTTGCGCGGGTGGCAGATCAAGTGGGTGTCCGCGCCGTGATCTCGGTTCCGTTGATGAGCCGTGGGCGCAGCTGGGGATCGCTGGATCTGTATTGGCGAACTGATCATCGGCCGCCTGCCCACGATCTGGCCAGCGCCACCCTGCTGGCCAATGTGGCGGTTTCTTATCTGGTGATGGCTGCCGACAGATCTGAATCCCGTAAGGCGCAAGAACAATTGGCCAGGCGGGTATTGCACGACCAGCTCACCGATCTGCCGAACCGCGGCCTGATGCAGGAGTTGATCTATCACGCCCTGGCCTCATCCCAGCGGCGCGGAACATCAGTGGCGGTCCTGTTCGTCGACCTGGACAAGTTCAAATCCATCAACGACACCTTCAGCCATCAGGTCGGCGATCATGTGCTGCGAACGGTTGCCCAACGGATGCAGGCGGTGGTGCGCGAAGGCGATACCGTCGGCCGCCTCAGTGGTGATGAATTCCTTGTCCTCTGCCAGGACATCAGCAACACGGGGCAGGCCAATGCCGAACTCGTTGCTCTGGGCGAGCGGATCCGCAACGCTATTGGCGAACCGATCGCCATCGACCAGACCAGCGTGTCGGTCTCGGCCAGCATCGGTGCCGCCTTGACCGGTGAGCAGCCCTCTGCGGCCGAGCTCATCCACCTGGCCGACACCGCGATGTATGAGGCCAAGGCCGCCGGCCGCAATCGGGTCGTGGTCTATCAGCATCGACCACATGCTGCCACCGACCGACGCAATATGGAGCAGCGCCTGTTTCAGGCCATCACCGGGGAACAGCTCCTGCTGCATTACCAGCCGATTGTGGCCGCGGACGGTCGGATAGCTGCGGTAGAAGCTCTCGTCCGGTGGGAGCATCCTGAGCTTGGACTCATTCCGGCGGCTGACTTTGTTGATCTTGCTTACTCCACCGGGATCATCGTTGCCATCGGCCACTGGGTGATCCAGAGCGCGGTTCGTCAGCTGAGCCAGTGGCGCCAGGAACTTCCAGAGGTTGCTCCCGATGTCATCTTCATCAATCTGAGCCCACGCGAGCTGATTTCCGCAGACCTGCCCGATGTGATGCAGGCAGCACTGCGAGCGCACCATCTCGAGCCCAAGCACATTGGCATCGAAATTCTGGAAACCAACCTCACCGACGCACGGCTGGTGGACATCTTGACCCTGCTGCAGCGTCGAGGTCATCCGTTGGCCATCGACGACTTCGGAATCGGTTACTCGTCGCTGTCGCGTCTGATTGATCTGCCGGTTAACTACGTGAAGATCGATCGGACTTTGACCGCCAAACTTCCCGACGATCCGCGCAGCCGCGCCATCATCAAGGCGGTGCTGGCGTTGGCCGCCGATCTGAATCTGCAGGTGATCAGCGAGGGAATTGAGAACCAGCGCCAGGCCGACTATTTGTCTGCTGCCGGCAGCCACCTATTGCAGGGCTATCACTATGCATCGCCGATGACGGCCGACGATTTCAGACAGCGAATGACCTCACCTGCGTGATTTGCCCTCGGCGTAGGCCGGCAGCACCGGCCGACACCGATCGAGTGCCACGGCGGCCGTCCGCCGGGTCAAGATAGGGCCGGCACTGCCAACGGGGGGACAATCGTTGCACCATGACGGCTTCGTCACGGTAGCGCCGCCAACACAAGGAGTCTTCGTTGATCACAGATGCTTTTATCCTGGATTCTGTTCGAACCCCTTTCGGCCGGTTCAACGGCAAGTTGTCAGGCACCCGACCGGATGATCTGGCCGCGTTTGCCCTGCAGGGTTTGGCAACCCGGAACTCGGAGCTTGATCCGTCCGCTATTCAGGATGTGTTGCTGGGCAACGCCAATGGCGCCGGTGAAGAGAACCGGGATGTAGCCAGGATGGCGGTGCTGTTGGCCGGTTGGGCCACCAGCATTCCCGGCGCCACCGTCAACCGTCTGTGCGGATCCGGGATGGAAGCGGTGATCCAGGCGCGGCGGGCGATAGCGGTCGGCGACGCCGATTTGATGGTGGCCGGTGGGGTGGAATCGATGACAAGAGCGCCGTGGGTGTTGCCGAAATCGGACCGTCCCTACCCGGCCGGCAATCAAACCCTGCATTCGACAACACTGGGCTGGCGGTTGATCAACCCGGCGATGGACTGTCGATGGACAGTCTCATTGGGGGAGAGCGCCGAACACTTGGCTGATCTGAACAGCATCACCCGTGAGGCGCAGGATGCGTTCGCGTTTCGCAGTCACCGACTTGCCCACCAGGCCTGGGAGAACGGCGTTTTCGACAACGAGGTGATTCCGATGCCGGATGTCGGTCTGATCCGTGATGAAAGCATCCGGCCGGATGCTGATGCAGCCGCAATGGCGAAGCTGAAACCGGCGTTCCGTCCTGATGG
>JBBSRY010000340.1:0-3874 GCA_038242595.1 Mycobacteriales bacterium | reverse complement strand
TTGGAATACACACCTTCCGAATGATCGATGCCCAGGATCAGACCTGCTTGGTGAAGTTTCACTGGAAACCGAAACAAGGGGTGCATTCCGTCACCTGGGAGGAAGCGCAGCTCACCAACGGAAACGACCCGGACTTTCATCGCCGCGACCTGGCCGATGCCATCGAATCAGGTGCATACCCGCAATGGGATCTGGGTGTGCAGGTATTTCCGGACACCGACGACCAAACCTTCGAGGGCATCGACCTACTCGACCCGACCAAGTTCGTTCCGGAGGAACTGGCGACGGTCCAGGTGATCGGCACCATGACTTTGAAGGCAAATCCGGTGAACTACTTCGCGGAGACCGAACAGGTTGCGTTCAACCCGTCGAATCTGGTCGCCGGCATCGATCTCACCAACGATCCGTTATTGCAGGCGCGTCTGTTCTCTTACCTCGACACGCAAATCACGCGCCTGGGCGGTCCGAACTGGAATCAGCTCCCGATCAACCGCGCCCACGCCCCGGTCAACGATATGTTGCGCGACGGCCAGCACCAAAACGCGGTGCACTCTGGGGTAGCTCCGTATCGCCTTAATTCTTTGGATGGCGGCTGTCCGTTCCTGGCCGGGCCTGATGATCATCCATTCATCGATATCCCGGTGCCGGTTGCAGCATCAGCAAAGGTCCGACAGAACCCGGTCAGCTTCGAGGATCATTTTTCGCAGGCACGAATGTTCTTTACATCGCTAGCGCCGGTAGAGCAGGACCACGTGGTGGCCGCCTACACCTTCGAGCTATCCAAATGCTACGAACAGGTGATTAGGGAACGGCAGCTGCTGGCCCTGGCAAATATCGATACCGACCTGTGCCGGCAGGTCGCAGCTGGTCTTGGGCTAGAAGCCCCAGCACCCACCGTCGACCAGGTTCAGACCCCAATCACAGCGGCTGTTTCCCAACTCGGCGGGTCCTGGCCGGTCGCGGGTCGCATCGTCGGGGTCGTGATCGGCCCGGACAGTGACCCTACGGATGTGCGGGCAGTCCAAAGCCGACTCAGCAATGCCAACGTCCTACCGCTGGTAGTGGGCCCACATGGCGGCGCCATCGGCTCTATCACCGTCCAACGCACCTACTCCAACGCTGCGTCAATTGAATTCGACGCCATCATCATCGTCGGTGACGCCCCACCGGCCCATGACGCATTACCTTCGCTCGATGCCAAAAGTGCGGCCGGCCACGGCCCGGACATGCCGACCGACCCCAGGGTCAGCAAACTGGTCGGTGAAGCTTGGCGGCACGCCAAGGCCATCGGGTCAGTGCCCGGCAAGTCGTCATCCTCATCTGCTCAGGTGCCGGCTGAGGCACCCGGCATCGTGCACGGTGAGGCAGCCTCAGTAGCCGACGGGATCGTTGACCTACGGCGATCACACAGGTCCTGGGACAGGTTCCCCACCTCACAGACGCGCTGAAACACACCACTGAGGACGAACCCACGTTGAGCTGCCGGTTTTCATCATGCAGTCGGCCTGGCGGGGGAGGTGGACGGACTTTGGCTGGCCACCACTGACGCAGACTCGCTGGTGCCGCCCGATTGGTTGCAGCGCCAGCTGTGTCACGCCGCCGCCGGCGCGTGGGTGGTGGCCGGCACCATTACCGTTGAGGATTGGGCCAATCGCCCACAGCAGATCCGCGAGCTTGCTCAAAGGGCTTATCAGCATGGTCCGCACCGGCATATCCATGGTGCCAATTTAGCTTTCGCTGCTGCGGCCTACGTTGCTGTCGGTGGTTTCTCGCCGCTGGCCACCGGTGAGGATGTTGGCCTGGTTGCCGCTTTCACCGCGGCCGGGTTTTCGGTGTGCTGGGCCAGAGATCTTCCGGTGGTCACCTCTGCTCGAGTGGTCAGCAGAGCACCCCTGGGTTTTGCCGACTATTTGAATAACCTCGGCAGGACGCCAGAGACTGGTGACAAGAGTTTCCTCCAATCGGCCCTTTCAGAGCCTGGGTCGGCTGACCACATGCACTGTCACACTGCGGCAGCGTCAATGAAGACAAGCCACAGCCAGTGACTGCAGGTGAGGGGGAGTCCGTGGAGGAGTGGTACACCCGCACGATTGTGCAGTTTCGTGCCTGCCAGGCAAAACTGACCGATCACGCCATCAGGCTGGGCTTGGACCGTCCGGTTGGCCCCGGCCATCTGCACCGCGTTCTGGATGAGCAGTTCGAAGCGGCCCTGGACCAGTTCGACGATGCACATCAGATAACTCGAAGGTGTCAAGGGGTCCGGGGGTCGGCCGGCGGGAGGTTCTAGCTGCGGTGCAGTAGACCCTTGAGGACCTGTCCGGGGCGTTGCTGTTCACCTTGCTGGCTGGCAAGGATGATCAGCCCGGCGGTGGCGGCGGGGGTGACCCACTGGGCGATGCGAAGCTGTTGCTGGGCCGCTGCCACATCTTTCGGGGTGTCTTGGGCGGGGATGACGCCGCCGTCAGCTGGGACCGCGCCGGCGTCGGCCACAATCTTGCCTTCGATGCCGCTGTAGACGGTGCTGCCGATGGCGGCTAGGGTGAGGACGCTTTTGATGACAGTGTTGGCTGCGACACCTTTTTGACCGACCAACCGGCCGCGGTTGGCCAGGATCAGACCGATACCACCGACGGCGTGGATTCCGATGGCGACGGCATTGACCGGTGCCCACCGTGCCCACCCTGCCGATGCCACAACGGTGCGGTCGGATTTGTCCTTGACGACATTAGCGGCGCCGTTGAGTCCGATCGCTCCCATCAGGGAACCGCCGAACCACGCAGCCAGGCCCAGGTCGTGCATACTACGGATCAGCGTATTGCGGTTGCTCATGGTGTTCTCCAAAACAGTTGTGACCCGGGGGTTTCCAGTGATGCGGCTCAGACCGGCGTTGAGTGGTTACCCGGGATTGCCGCGGGCTTAACAGCTCCAGATACAGTGGCTAATCAGTTTGTGGCCGGTCTTGCCGGTTGTGACAGCAAATTATCAAACTCGATTCGTGCGTCAGTACGTTGAGAGAAGCTCGCGTTCGGTGGACCGGGCCTTACCGCTTTGGAGCGACAATGGCAGACGATATGACTGATGAGATGGCAGTAGAGCCGATCCGCACCACCGATCTACCGGTTGATGCCGTTGCGTCAACGGCGACCGGTCCGATTGCCGATCCGGCAACTTCGGACGTTGATCTCGATTCGGAGTCAGCCGGTTCCGGCGCGGCAACCGTGGAGGCTGCTCCGCCGGCCACCCCGGCCAAGGATTCGCTCGCCGACTTGACGACCGACCCCACTGCCTCCGGGCCAGCCCGCAGTTTGAAATATGCGGTGGACATTGTCTTTTGCATTGATGTGACCGGCAGCATGACGCCAATCCTGGACGCGGTGAAAGTTAACGCGTTGCGGTTCTACGACGACGTGCAAACCAATCTGACCGACAAAGGCAAGAACGTAGACCAATTGCGGGTGCGGGTACTGGCCTTTCGGGACTTCAGCGCAGATCCGGACAACGCACTGCGGGAGTCCTCGTTCTTTCCGTTACCCGATGAGCAGGTCGCGTTCAGCCGCTTTGTTTCCGAGCTCACCGCAGAGGGTGGTGGTGATGCTCCCGAGTCCGGCCTTGAAGCACTAGCGTTAGCGATTAACTCGCCTTGGACGACGCGCGGTGACCGACGTCGGCAGGTGATCGTCATGTGGACTGATCAACCGGCGCATCCGTTAAATTTCGCGGTGCTGCCGCCTGATTTGGCTGGATCGGTCCCGAAAAGTTTCAGTGACTTGACCGACCTGTGGGAGGACCCGCAGGGTCCGGTCGGGGTCAGCACCAAACGGCTGATCCTTTTCGCCCCGGATGGGGCCGGTTGGAGCGAGATTTCGGCCAACTG
>JBBSRY010000339.1:0-3885 GCA_038242595.1 Mycobacteriales bacterium | reverse complement strand
CTGCTTTTTTTGTGATTGCTGCCGGAATAGTATTGTCACTCGCAGCTCAGTCGATCTTCGATTACCGGTCTTTCGTTTGGTACTTCGCTGCGATCGCGCTGATTCCGTTGGCAGCTGGACTGGTCTTAAGAATCCGAGGGAAATAGCTTACGACAGCACTTGTAAGGCAGGTACTCGTTCCGTTGTCTTCTGCACTGCCTGAAATTCACGTGGCAGATCACTCATCCCGGAGTGGTCCAGCGACTTAGACATCGAAGGTGCGGAAAGCGACGGCGGCGATGATGACGATCCTGAGAATTGGCTTGTGGCCGCAGGACTGATCGAGGATCCAAATGCGGTCGACGAGCCCGCCGAGCTTTCCACCATCGGAATTCTGCTGGCCGCCGACCGCGACGACGTCGCCGTCCAATACGCCCTGCGTGGTCTGCAGACGCCGTTGGCGATCTCCACCTACACGACTTACCGGGCGTTGCCCGACGAGGTCCGCCCCGCTGCCCAGCGTCGAGGAGCTCGCCGAAGTTGTCCGCGATGTCCGCACCGACTGGGCACGCCCCGATCCCGAGTGAGTGTTACGCGCACCAACATCGCCGCGACGAGCACAGCCGTCATATTGGTCGACTTCAGGGCTCGCCCGTTTCAGTAGATGGTGTTGATGGGGTTAACGTCCGCCGGCCTCGGGTTGTACTGACCGCAGCTGTACGGATTGTTGGGGTCGGAGTACATAATGGCGATGCTGGAGCAACTGGTCACAGAGTTATTGTGGCCGAGGCCGAGGAGATGACCAATCTCGTGGGAAGCAACGGTTCGGTAGAAGTTGACGTAGTAGGTCCCGGGCTGGTTGTCCGCATACCAACGGTTCATCCGGGCGTCGGTTTCGGTGGCTCCCCATACCTTGGGCGACCCGCATCCGGTGGCAAGGCCGTAAAGCCCGGTGTTACCGCCATTCCAGTACCAGAGTCGCATTCTGGGAGTGAAGACTCCGGGGGTGGGGTTGGCGTCGCTGCCGTTCAGCCAGGCCAATCCGGACTGGAACCAGGGGTCAGTTCCGCCAAACGGCGACGAGCCGTCGATGTACATGCCGACATTAGGGGTGGAGTACCTACAGCCGTGTTTTGTGAATTAGCGGCTGACGCTATCCCAGGAGCAGCGAGCATCGCTGTGAACACCAACATCAACAGCAGAAGAGAGCGCCTGCGGCGCCAGCTACGACCGCGGATGTGCTGAATAGCGGCCCTCAGATCCTCCTAGGGTGGGCTGGCTCTACGCGATGGTAGAGGGGCCCCGGGGCGTTACCGTCTCTTTACTGAAGTATTGACCGGTTGGTGAAGAGCGTTGCAACATCGCTGATCACACCTGAGTCACGATTGCACCGACCTGCACTTCGGCCGCGCAGGTCGGTCAACTCGGGCATTCATTCGAAGGGCCTGCCGAGGCTGGTGCGAACGCTTCATCGGAACCGTCAACAGACAGTACGAACGTCCTACGGAATCTGCCGTTGCCGCTGTTGTCTATCTAAAAATACGGCTGGCGCCCATCGTCAGTGGACCGATCCGCCGCAGCCGATAATTCTGAGCGAGTCGACGCCCGTTGTCGCCGAACAGACCTGCGCCGGGACCACCATCGGATCCGCTGTTCCGCTCCCGCCGGGAACGACGGCGACAGCCGTGACGATCTGTTCGGCGGGGTCGGGATACCTGAGGGGAAGCGGGTACTGGGGCACCATCGAAACCCGGGTCGTGCCTGCTGAGTCCGTGCCCGGGTTCGTCGCGGCGCTGGCCACTCCGCTTCCCCCATTCCCCGCCGACGCGGCGTGCGCCGGCGTCGGCTGGCTCTTTTCCACCATCAAGGTTTCCCGCACCGACGGGATCACGGCGTGGGCTGAGGTCCCGTCGGATGGTTGCTCACCGTCGGAGCCGGTGTTGCAGCAACTTGACGACATCACCACCGGCGTGACGCCGACGATTGCGCGGACCGTCTTGCGGACCTCCGAGAAGGTCCTGCTCTCAGGCTGCACGGGGGCGAAGTCGCTGTATCCCACCCGAGCGTCCTTCGAGAACGCAGACATGCCCGCGCGCGACGCGCCAGCGTTCTCCGTCTGTATATATACAACGGACGCCGCCATGAACACCACTCTGAGCACATCCGGGGCTGTCGACCCGGCCGTCCTGGAAAAGCTGACCGCTGACCTAACCGCTGAACCGCCCACCGGGTGCACCTGGCCCGACGGGTCGGATACCGACATCGGCTCGTTCCTGACGCTGGTACCCCGACCTGCGTCCCCGGATCCTTTGACCCAAGAGGACCCGCTTGCGTTGGTCAGCATCGCTAGCATCGGCTGCCACGTCGTGATCGACGACTCCTGGGAAATCGTAGGTTGGATCGACGACCCGACTTATTCGGCACTGGTCGCATCGGTCGGGTGACGGGTACCGTGCCAAGCCGAAAGGCGCACGGTGACGGCAACTCAAACTCAGGAGATCCCTGGCCCGGTGGTCCGACGGGCGGTCAGCGTCTCCACAGCGCCCCTGCCCTGTTCATGTGTCCGGAGGAGGTATCTGACTATCAGGTCCGACACGCCCAACGACGCGACACGGTGCAAAGAAACTCGTGTCACGCGGACACTGTAAAGCAACCTCCGGTCTCATGCGAACACGAGTTCCTTTACAACGCAACGTGAATGGAACGGTAACGATCCATTGCTTGTCAGTGATAAGTCGCCGTACTTCTTCGGCTCTGGCGCCTGCCGGCATAGATCAATGTTTTGGGAAGCGGTGGTTGGCATTGGTTGTCCCTGCGATCTGTTTGCGCGTTGCGGTCTGGTGGCACCGCCACTTGCTGCAGTAAACCCGAAAACCCAACTACGTTCTGCGATCGGTGTTTGGTAGGGAGGGTGGGTCTTGTAAGGAGTGCGAGCGGGTGGTTGAGGACGATCGCCGGATGTGGGGCAGGCATAATTTCTTATGTGTCTAGCCCCCGTACGCGCCACTCGCCCATTGCAGTTGCCACTGCTGTCCTGCCGGCGTTGGGGGTGCTGGTGTTGGCACTGACGTGGACCGTGGAACTGGCTGTTGTAGGGCAGGTGCTTATTGCGGTGTTGCTGGTGGCCTGCGTTCTGTCGGCTGTCCACCATGCCGAGGTCGTCGCCCACCGGGTGGGTGAACCCTACGGCTCGTTGATCCTGGCAGTTGCCGTCACTGTCATCGAGGTGGGGTTGATCATCAGCCTGATGCTCTCCGGTACCGATGGCGCCGAATCGTTGGCCCGTGATACCGCTTTCGCTGCTTTGATGATCACCATCAACGGCATCGCCGGCCTGGTGCTGTTGCTCGGTGCGCTGCGCGGGCACATCGCCCGCTTCAACGCCGCGGGTACGGCCAGCGCTGTCGCTGCGGCGTTGAGTATCGCGACTTTGACGCTGGTGTTGCCCAAGTTCACCACTGCTGAACCCGGTCCGATCTTCTCTTCTTCGCAGTTGACGTTCGCCGCCGCGGCCTCAGCGGTGCTGTATTTGACATTTGTGTTCGTGCAGAACGTTCGCCACCGCGACTATTTCCTGCCCCCCAAGGTCAGCGCCGCCGTAGCCACCCCACCGGGTCATAAGCAGCCTGACACGGATGAGCGAGATGGCGAGGATGAGCATTCTGTTGCCCCGTCGGATAGGGCGGCGTGGACCAGCGCCGCGTTGCTGGTGCTTTCCTTAGTGGCCGTCGTTGGACTGGCCAAGATCGAGTCCCCGGCCATTGAGGCCGGGGTGTCCGCCGCCGGCCTACCGGCATCCTTTGTGGGTGTGGTCATTGCGGTGATCGTGCTGTTCCCCGAGGCGCTGGCCGCGGCCCGAAACGCTTTGCGTGATCGCGTGCAGGTCGGCCTCAACCTCGCCTACGG
>JBBSRY010000338.1:0-3890 GCA_038242595.1 Mycobacteriales bacterium | reverse complement strand
TGGCCAGTGCTGCGCGCAGGGCTGCGCACACTTCCTGCGCGTCGGCCGGGGTTGCCACCCGACCGGTTCCGATGGCCCAGACCGGCTCATAGGCGAGCACGATACCCGCGGCCTGGTCGGCGCTGATGTCTTCGAGGGCTCCCAGCAGCTGGGTTACCGAATGCTCGATCTGGTTGCCCGCCTCGCGTACCTCGAGGCCCTCACCCACACACAGAATGGGGGTCAGTTCATGGCGATAGGCGGCTTTGACCTTGGCGTTCACAACATCGTCGGTTTCGTGGTGGAACTCCCGACGCTCCGAATGCCCGACGGTGACGTAGGTGCAGCCGAGTTTGGCCAGCATGGAACCGGAGATGTCGCCGGTGTGGGCGCCGGAATCGTGCGGCGACAGATCCTGCGCGCCGTAGACCAACTTCAACTTGTCCCCATCGATCAGGGTCTGCACCGAGCGAAGGTCGGTGAACGGCGGCAGCACCGCTACTTCGATTTTGGCCAGGTACTTCTCCGGCAGGGTGAAGGCGATCTTCTGCACCAGTGCGATTCCTTCGAGGTGATTCAGATTCATCTTCCAGTTGCCGGCAACCAGGATTTTACGACTCATGATCAGGACTCCAAAATGTTGATACCGGGCAGGTCGGCGCCCTCGAGGAATTCCAGGGAAGCACCACCGCCGGTGGAAATATGGGAGAAACCGGTTTCGTCGACGCCGAGAGTGCGAACGGCGGCAGCCGAATCTCCACCACCGACGACGGAATACGAATCGGAATTGGCGATGGCGGTGGCCACGGCCTTGGTGCCTTCGGCGAAGGCGGGCATTTCGAAGACACCGACCGGGCCGTTCCAGAACACGGTCTTTGCCTGGCTCAGGATGGCCGCAAACGCGTCGCGGGTGTCCGGACCGATATCCAATCCCATCCAGCCATCCGGAATCGCTGAGGCGGCAACGATTTCCGTCTTTGCGTCGGCGGCGAACTTATCGGCGATCACGAAGTCGGTGGGCAGTACGATCTTGCCGGGCTGGGATTCCAGCAACGCTTTGACGGTATCCAGTTGATCAGCCTGCAACAGCGAATCACCGACCCCGTAGCCCTGGGACGCCAGGAAGGTATAGGCCATGCCGCCACCGATCAGGATCTGATCGACCTGCGGGAGCAGCGCCTTGATCACTCCGAGTTTGTCGGAGACCTTGGAGCCGCCGAGCACCACCACGTAGGGGCGCTCCGGGTCACCGGTCAGCTTGCGCAGCACCTCGGTTTCTGCCGAAACGAGATAGCCGCCGTAGTGCTGAAGCAGCCGGGCGATGTCATAGACCGAGGCTTGTGTGCGGTGCACCACCCCGAATCCGTCGGAGACGAAGGCCGCGTCAGAGCCGACCAACTTCACCAATTCGGCCGCCAACTCAGCGCGTTGGGCTTCGTCCTTGGAAGTCTCCCGAGCGTCGAAACGAACATTCTCCAGAAGGGCTATCTGACCGTCAACGAGACCGGCGACAGCTGCCTTGGCAGACTCCCCCACCAGGTCCTTGGCCAGCACCACGTCGGTGCCGACCAACTCGCCCAGCCGGGTCGCCACCGGAGCCAGGCTGTACTTGGCTTCGGGTGCACCTGAGGGTCGACCGAGATGGGCGGTGACAACGACTCGGGCGCCGCCGCGGGTCAGTGCCTGCAGTGTCGGCAACGAGGCGCGGATCCGGCCGTCATCGGTAATGGTGGTGCCGTCCAACGGGACGTTGAGGTCTGAGCGCACCAGAACGGTGCGTCCGGCAACGCCGGCGGCAAGCAGGTCATCAAGGGTAAGCACGGGAAAAGGCGCTCCTTTTGGCTGGACAGATCAAACGGGATCCCGGCACCGGTGACGCTGTGCCGGACAGACAGGTTGGGCCTGCCGAAACCCAAGCGGTTTCGACAGGCCCAACCCGGTCAATTCTGAGATTCAATACTTGATCAGAGCTTGGACGCAACCAGCGCGGTGAAGTCCGCGAGGCGGTTGGAATAGCCCCACTCGTTGTCGTACCAGCCGACGACCTTGACCATGTTGCCGCCCAGCACCATGGTGAGAGGAGAATCGAAAGTAACCGATGCGGGCGAACCGACGATGTCGGAGGACACGATGGGATCGGTCGAGTAGCTGATGATCTTGGACAGGGGGCCCTCGGTGGCGGCAGCCTTGAAAGCGGCATTGACCTCATCGACGGTGACGTCCCGAGCCAACTCCACGGTCAGGTCGGTGGCCGAACCATCGATGACCGGTACGCGCAGCGCATACCCGTGCAACTTGCCTGCCAATTCCGGCAGCACCAGAGCGGTGGCCTTGGCGGCGCCGGTCGAGGTGGGGATGATGTTCTGCGCGGCAGCGCGTGCCCGACGCAGATCCGAGTGCGGAAAGTCCAGGATGACCTGATCGTTGGTGTAAGCGTGGATGGTGGTCATCAAACCCTTGACGATGCCGAAGTTCTCGTGCAGCACCTTGGCCATCGGGGCAACGCAGTTGGTGGTGCAGGAAGCGTTGGACAGAATCGTCTGCGATCCGTCATAGGCGGTGTCGTTGACGCCGATGACAACGGTGAGGTCTTCACCGGTGGCCGGCGCGGAGATGATGACCTTCTTGGCGCCACCCTCGAGGTGCTTGCGGGCACCCTCGGCCTTGGTGAAGTGGCCGGTGGATTCAATGACGATGTCCACGCCGAGTTCGCCCCAGGGCAGTTTGGCCGGGTCCCGCTCGGACAGGGCCTTGATGCTCTTGCCGCCGACGATGATCTCGTCCTCGGTGTAGCTGACGTCGTGAGCCAAGCGGCCCAGGATGGTGTCGTACTTCAGCAGGTGAGCAAGGGTCTTGTTGTCGGTAAGGTCGTTGACCGCCACAATTTCGATGTCGTGGTCGAGGGAATCGATCGCTCGCCACAAGTTGCGGCCAATACGGCCGAATCCGTTGATACCTAGACGCACAGTCACGCTTGTCCTGCCCTTCAGTTAGGCGAAACCCATAGTGGGTCTCGATCATGCTTATGTCAGCTTATCGGAATCGATCAAGAACCGCCGCACGGCCCCACCGGGGCATGCCGCTCGAACTCTACCGAAGGTCGTTTGTCCCGGCCACAGTGCATGGGTCATCGCTCTCGGGTCGACCACTCAGTTGTCTAGCATGTCCGGGGTGACGGCTGATTCTGTATCGGGGATGCCGTCGTCGGCCGCCCTCTTGTCGGCCATGGTGAGCAACCGGCGTATCCGACCGGCAATGGCGTCCTTCGTCATCGGCGGGTTGGCCAACTGGCCCAGCTCCTCCAGTGAGGCCTGACCATGTTCGATACGCAACCGGCCGGCCTCGGCCAGGTGATCGGGTGCATCATCGCCGAGGATGAGGATGGCCCGTTCTACCCGCGCCGACGCGGCCACCGCAGCGCGGGCCGAGCGGCGCAGATTGGCATCGTCGAAGTTGGCCAACCGGTTTGCGGTGGCTCTCACCTCTCGTCGCAACCGGCGATCTTCCCAGGTGAGCACGGAAGAATGGGCACCAAGCCTGGTCAGCATGGCGGCGATGGCATCGCCGTCGCGGACCACCACCCGGTCGGCGCCGCGAACCTCGCGGGCCTTGGCGGCTATCCCTATCCGACGGGCCGCGCCGACCAGGGCAAGGGCGGCTTCCGGGCCGGGACAGGTCACTTCAAGGGAAGCGCTACGTCCGGGTTCGGTCAGAGATCCATGGGCCAGGAAAGCGCCACGCCAGGCAGCTTCGGAATCGGCCACCGAACCGGCACCGCTCGGCGGCGGCAGGCCGCGGACGGGCCTGCCCCGCCCATCGAGAAGTCCGGTCTGGCGGGCCAACGAATCGCCACCGGCAACGACGCGCACGATGTACCTGGCCCCCTTTCGCAACCCGGTGGCGGCCAAACC
>JBBSRY010000337.1:0-3901 GCA_038242595.1 Mycobacteriales bacterium | reverse complement strand
TGGACTCGGGTTTGCGGTGGTGCAGCAGAGCGCGCATTGCCGCGGCGAGCCGTACCCGTAAACCATCGTCACTGAGCGGCTCCCACCAGGGCTCACCGCGCTCGCCCAAAGCCACTTTCGCGTCCTGAACGCGGTCCCGGGCCCGACGAACCTCGTTGTCGTCTGAGCCGGCACCTCGCACCGCCCGCCGCGCCGCCATCAACTCCCCAACCAACTCCGTTTGCAGCGACTCCGGAATGTTGGGATCGCTGGCGCGCCAACGGCGGCCGTTGATCACCAGGTAGCGACCGTCCGGTGTCCGCTCCGGCCCGGTGCGGGCCGGAGCAGACACCTCGTCTTCGGAATCGGTCATCTACTCAGCCCCGCTTCAGCGTTGGCTCAACGATCAGCGCAACGGATTGAACGGAGCCAATTCTGTCGGGGTCTGGCCGGTAACCACTTGTTCAGCCAACAGTTTGCCGGTGATCGGACCGAGCGAGACCCCCCACATCCCGTGGCCGCCGGCGACGTACACCCCGAGGGTGTTGGTGGCTCCGACCAGCGGCAGACTATCTACAGTTACCGGGCGTCCGCCGACCCAGACGTCCTGCCGATTGTCCCAATCAACACCCGTCAGCAGCGGCCGACCGGCGGCGACGATCGACTCGACCCGGTTCAGGTCGATCGGGGCGTCCACGTCCCGGAACTCCATCGTCCCTGCCACTCGCAGTCGATCCCCGAGCGGAGTGCAGGCGATCCGCTGGAGCGGGAAGTACACCGGACACGACACTGCCTGATCCACCGGGACGCTGAAGGAGTAACCGCGGCCCGCGACCATCGGCATCTTCACCCCGTACCCGCGCACGAGATTCGGCAGCCAGCTACCGGTGGCGATGACCACGGCGTCGCCGCGGACCGGCTCGTCACCGACTCGTTCCACCAGAAAGCCACCCTCGGCGGGCGAGATGGTGCGCACCGCACTGCCGGTCAAGAGCTGCCCGCCCCTGGCCACGACGGCATCTGCCAGCGCCGCCAGGTACTCACCCGGGTTGATGTACCGCTGTCCGGAGATCTTGATCGCCATTTCGATGTTGTCGGCGACAATCGGCACCTGGGCCCGCAGCATCGCACCGTCGATCGTCTCAACCTGCAGGTCCAGACCCGCCTGCCGAATGTGATCTACCTCGGTGACCAGACCGGCGGACTCTGATTCCTTGCGGAACGCGGCCATGATCGGCGCGTCGTGCGTCGCTGAGTCCACCCCACCGGCGGTCAGCTCGTCGAACGCGCCGATCGCCAGCCGGTTCACCGGTACGTAGGACGCCATCGTTTTACGCCAGGTGCCCATCGTGCAGCGCCGGGCGAATCCGAGCATGAAACGCCATAACGCCGGGTCCACTTTGAACGGAATGTACAGCGGAGAGTTCTTGTCCAGCAGCGCCTTCACCCCGTAGCGCAGGACGCTGGGCTCGGCCAGCGGGATCGACAGGCCCGGCGAGATCCAGCCGGCATTTCCCCATGAGGAGCCGGCCGCCACCCCGGTCCGGTCGACGACGACCACCTCGACCCCACGTTCCTGCAGGAACCAGGCGGTCGCCAATCCGACCATGCCAGCGCCGACCACCACCACCCGGTCCGGTCGTGTCCGCCCATTGCTGCCCAGTGTCATACGGTTCCCTTTCAACCTGGAGCCCGGATCGCGAGCCCTCACTACTGTTTCACAGTACGTTGAAGTAACACCCCGACAGCGCAGTCACCTGGCGACGCGGCCACAGATTGAACAGCGCCGGTTTCGGTTATCAGAGAACACAGGACGTCAGGCCGCCCGGACCCCGGACTTAACTGACGTTGCCCATACCGTGATCTTGGAGGCGCCTGAGCGATGTCGATTACCGATACCAGCGACCTGTGGTGGAAGAACGCCGTCATCTACTGCTTGGATGTGGAAACATTCTTCGACTCAGATGCTGACGGAGTCGGCGACCTGCACGGACTGGCCAACCGGATCGACTATCTGGCCGAGCTGGGGATCACCTGCCTGTGGCTGATGCCGTTCTATCCCTCCCCCGATCGGGACGACGGGTACGACGTCACCGATGGGTATGGAGTTGATCAGCGCCTCGGCACCCACGGCGACCTCGTCGAGTTGATCAGGACCGCGCATGATCGTGGAATTCGCGTCATCGCAGACGTTCTGGTCAACCACACCTCCGACCAACACCCCTGGTTCAAGTCCGCCAAGCGCAGCAAGAACAGCCGGTATCGGGATTTTTACGTCTGGCGTTCCGATTCGCCGCCGGACACGTCGGACCAGGTCGTATTCCCGGATCAGGAGGACTCACTCTGGACCTTCGAACCAAATACAAAAGAGTGGTACCTGCATCACTTCTACTCCTACCAACCCGACCTCAACACCGCCAACCCTTTGGTGCGCAACGAGATCGCCAAGATGATGGGATTCTGGCTCGAACTCGGTCTCGACGGGTTCCGGGTCGATGCTGTGCCCTTCTTCCTCGATGACGTCGGAATGTCAGACAAAGACCAAGAGGCGATGACGGACCCCCACGAATATCTGCGAGAACTGCGTTCGTTCCTGAGCCGGCGACGCGGCGACGCCGTACTGCTCGGCGAGGTAAATCTGCCGCATCCCGAGCAGCGCAAGTACTTCGGCGACAAACAGGGTGATGAACTGCACATGATGTTCGACTTCATCGCGATGCAGAAGATGTATTTGTCACTGGCCCGGGCCGATGCCAGACCGTTGGCCAAGGCCCTGGAAGACCGGCCGACCATTCCGCCGGATTGCCAGTGGGCCACCTTCGTCCGCAACCATGACGAGCTCACCCTGGACAAGCTCTCCGACGCCGAGCGGAACGAGGTGTTCGCGGCCTTCGGCCCGGACCCGGAAATGCAGATATACGGACGGGGTCTCAAACGTCGACTACCGCCCATGTTGGACGGCGACCCGCGTCGGATCAGAATGGTCTACTCGCTCCTGTTCTCGTTGCCTGGAACGCCCACACTGTTCTACGGCGAGGAAATCGGAATGGGTGAAGACCTGTCAGCCGACGGCCGAATGGCAGTGCGGACCCCGATGCAGTGGAGTGATGAGAAAAACGGTGGCTTCTCCACAGCCCCCACCGGGAAAGTGGTTTCCCCCCTGGTGACCGGGGGTTACGGACCAGAGCACATCAACGTTGTCCAGCAGATGAACGAGGCGGATTCGTTGTGGAACTTCATCAGGACGCTCATTCAGACCTATCGGAAATGTCCTGAATTGGGTTGGGGTGTCGTCAATCTGATCAAGCAACCGCACCATCAGGTGTTGGTACAGGAGAGTAGCTGGCAGGGCCGGACAGCGCTGACCATGCACAACTTCGGCCCAGCCGCCGTGACGGTGCCACTGCAACTGTCGGCGGATCGGCAAAATTGCCTACTGGCCGATCTGCTGACCGAAGGAGACACCAGTGTCGACGGCCAAGGCAGGGCCGAGATTCAGTTGGACGGTTACGGTTTCCGCTGGCTCCGGGTCGTGCCCCCGGGCGATCGACGCCTGCCTTGAGCCGCGCACCGAAGTCAGCCGTTCAGCGAACCTTGCTGGACTCCTGTTGCTGTGGGGGGGATCTCGCGCCACCTGTCTGCGTATCCGGCCACCACACCGCCGAGTATTCGGCTGATTCGCCGGCTCGGTGTTTCTATCTCTTGGGCGGGGGTGGAGATGCCTGCGGTAATCAGCTTTGCCAGGTCGCGCAGTTTCATGTTCGCGTGGCTGGAATGCCACCGCAGGATCGCGAAGGCATCATCGGCGGAAATTGCGTGGACCAACATCAAGGCGCCTTTGGCCTGCTCGATATCGGCTCTGGCCTCCGCCGAGCGTTGTAAAGCTTCAGTCACTTCGTGTTGGGCTGCTTCTTGGCCGGCG
>JBBSRY010000336.1:0-3934 GCA_038242595.1 Mycobacteriales bacterium | reverse complement strand
GAACCTACAGGCGTTGCCCGATCATCGGAGCTGGGCAATCGGCGGATTCTCCTACGGTGGTACCTGCTCATTGCAAATGGCGGTCAACCATCCGGATGTGTATTCGAACTTCGTTGATATCGCGGGGCAGGCCGAGCCGACACTGGGAACCCGGGCAGAGACCGTCGATCAACTTTTTGGGGGTGATGGGTCCGCATTTCTGGCCATCAACCCGCTGACCATCATGGCCTCAAAATCGTTTTTGCGGACCTCGGCGTTCATCGCAGCGGCTCAGGATGACCCGTTGGGTGCGGATGCCGCGACGGTAGCGGCCGCCTGCCAGTCTGCTGGGATGAAGACCACCACGGTCTCCGTGCCCGGTGGGCACACCTGGCCGATGGCTACCGCCGCGCTGATGCAGTCGCTGCCCTGGCTCGCCACCCAAGTGGGGCTGACTGCGTGAACCAATAATAGAAAGTGGGCCCCGTGGGACTCGAACCCACAACCCGCGGATTAAAAGTCCGCTGCTCTGCCAATTGAGCTAGAAGCCCCGGCCGATTACTCCGCCGTTCGTTGCGTTCCTGAGCTTACCGGGTGTTTGACGGTGGTTTTTCCATCGTCTCGGTACGTGCAAAGCAGATGGCAGACCGGTGGCACGTTCTGGATGACGAGCCCAGGCGCGTCCGGTCTGACCTGGCGATCCACCACCTGCTTGCGCGATTCCCTCTCCAGGTGCATGCTTGCTCATAGAAACTAGTTGCATGCATCAATCAAGTCACTTTGTCTTTACTGAGGAGAAAATAGTGGAGCTCCTAAAACATGGGGCCACCCAGTTCACCAACTCATCACCGGATGAAAGTGGGCCGGATGGCAACCCCGGGCCTGCGACGGTTGCGGAGTATTTGTCGGCGGTCCGGGCCACCACGGAGTCTGATCGGGCCTATGCCACCGAGATGAGCAACACCATGATCGAGCTGGTCAAGGCAATCCACCTGAGCAAGACACGGGCGGCCGCTCATGGCGATATCGAGCACTCGGACTTCGTCCTGCTGATCAAATTGGTGAAGGAAGGGCCGCGTCGGGCCAGCGACCTGGCAGACCAGATGTGTTTTGACCCGTCAACGGTCAGTCGCCAGGTCGCGGTCATGGTCAAAGCGGGATTGATCGAGCGGCGCGCCGATCCCGATGATGGGCGAGCGTCGATCCTGCATCCCACCGACGCTGGCCGGGCCAGAATCGCCGAGCACACGAGAGTGCGCGGCATGGTGATGGCGCCACTGGTGACCGGCTGGTCGGAAGCTGAACGCGAAATTTTTCTTCGGTTGCTCGGGGACGTCAGTCGCGGCATCACCAACAACCTGGAAATTGTCCAAGAGACGGTCGGTCGGCTCACCGGGCGCATCGGCGATCCGCCCTCCGCCGCCCACTCGCATCGCGTTCATTCGCCCACCAATGACTCGAACAACAGCCCAGCGCAATTGCATTATCCAAGGAGCAACTCATGACGGCACCCGTCGCAGACACCCAGGAATCGCCTGCCGGTCTGACCCACAAACAAATCCTGACCATCCTGTCGGGTCTGCTGGCGGGCATGTTGCTCGCGGCGCTGGACCAGACCATCGTTGCCACCTCGATCCGGACGATCGCCGATGACCTCGGAGATTTGTCCGGCCAGGCCTGGGCCACCACCGCCTACCTGATCACCTCCACCATCACCACCCCGCTGTACGGCAAACTCTCCGACATCTACGGCCGCCGTCCGTTATTCCTGACCGCTATCAGCATCTTTGTGTTGGGTTCTGTCGCCAGCGGGTTTGCCGGCTCGATGGATCAGCTTGCGATGTTCCGTGCACTGCAGGGCGTCGGCGCCGGTGGGCTGTTCTCGCTGGCGCTGGCGATCCTGGCCGATATCGTGTCCCCGCGGGAACGCTCCCGCTACCAGGGGATGTTCCTGGCCGTCTTTGGTACCTCCTCGGTTCTCGGCCCGATCATCGGCGGTTTCTTTGCAGGTGCCGACACGATTTTCGGCATCACCGGATGGCGCTGGGTCTTCCTGATCAATGTGCCGATCGGCATCATCGCGCTTGGCGTGGTGATGAAGGTGCTGCACATCCCGCATACCCGTCGAAATCACCGCATTGACTGGTGGGGCGCTGCCGCACTGATCGTCGGTATGGTGCCGCTGTTGCTCGTCGCCGAAGAAGGCAACAAGTGGGGCTGGGCCAGCGTCGGCACGTTGTCGATGATCGCGCTCGGCGTGTTCGGTATCGCCGCTTTCGTCTTCATCGAGTTCAAAATGAAGGACGACGCACTGATCCCGACGCGCCTGTTCAAGAACAGCAATTTCAGTCTGGGCCTCATCATCAACGTGCTCATCGGTCTGGCAATGTTCGGTGCCCTGGCCTGTCTGCCGCTGTACCTACAGTTGGTCAAGGGTGCAACGCCGACCGAATCCGGATTGTGGTTGCTGCCGATGATGGTCGGTCTGATGGGTGGATCGATGGGATCCGGTATCGCCACCTCGAGGACCGGGCGCTACAAGATTTTCCCGCTCATCGGCGCGATTCTGCTGATCGCAGCTTTCCTGCTGATGCTCACCGTAACGGTTGAAACGCCATATGTGCTGCTGGCGCTGTACTTCCTATTGATCGGACTTGGCCTCGGGCTCAATATGCAGACCATGATGCTGGCCGTGCAGAATGTGGTTCCCGGCCGCGATATCGGTGTCGCCACTTCCTCGGCAACATTTTTCCGTGGCACCGGCGGCACCATCGGTACCGCCGTATTCCTGTCCCTGCTGTTCAACGGTCTGCAGGACAAGGTGGTCAGCCGGGTCGCCGCTGCTGCCGGTACCCCGGCGTACCAGCAAGCGCTGGCATCTTCCGGGATGACGCCGTCGGAGTTCCAGACGAAGCTGGCCAACCTGGGCAACGATTCGGGGTTCCTGAACACCATCGATCCCGTGCTGGCCAAACCGATCCAGCAAGGCTTCGTGGATTCAACCCACATCGTCTACATCTTGGCGGCCTGTGTGATGGTGCTCGGCCTTGCCTTTATCGTGAAGATGAAAGAGGTTCCGCTGCGCCAGAAGTCGGCGCTGCAGGAGCGTCAGGAAGAGGATGCCGCAGCTGATGCGGCGGCAGCCGTGGCCAATGCGTCGGTGCAAGGCATCACCGCCGACGGGGTCGCCGAAACCCTGAATGACGACCGCGCGGTCCCGACTTCCGGGGCAACTTCCGGCGGCATCATGACCAAGACGGACAACAACGCGGCCTGACCTACGGCGCGTTTACCAGTGAATGGTGTTCTACTGACCGAACGGGTCGGGAGAACACCATTCACTGGTATCTACAGCCAGTCAACGAGTTTCGGGAGTTGGCGGCTATCGACCAGAGGCTGCGGGCGACCCTGGACCGTCACGTATCGGCGGGTCAGACCGATAGTGGCGATGCTCTGGACCGCTTCGATCAGTCGGTGCACGTGCTCGCTGGTGGTTGCCAAGCCGATCGACGCACGGATCGCGTGCCCGCCACCGTCAATCGATGTGCAGCCGGCGGCGCCCAGGAGTTTACGCACCAACGGTTGTGCGCAAAAAGCACCGTCCCGGACACCAATTCCGTACTCGGCGGACAGTGCGGATGCCACGACATTCGATGCCTGCGCAGCGATGGTGAAGGTCGCAACACCGATCGTCTCCGCGGCGCCACTGAAAAGCGTATGCACTGTGACGCCGGGGATTTCGGACAGGCCCTCGGTGAGTTGCTGGGTCAACCGCTTTTCGACCCGGGTCAGGTGCTCCCGGTCAGTGGTGTACAGGGCGTGGCAGGCGGTGGCCAATCCGATTACACCGGGGATGTTGGGGGTGCCGGCCTCATGACGCTCCGGCAACGGCTTCCAGGTGGTCTGGGTGTCGGTCACCGTCGCGGTTGCGCCGCCGCCAATGGTGTAGGGGCCG
>JBBSRY010000335.1:0-3946 GCA_038242595.1 Mycobacteriales bacterium | reverse complement strand
CAGGGCAAAGGCAAACAATTTGGTGACACGCTGGTTGATTTGGACGACTACCTCATTCGGATGAACCCGGAACTGCCGACGCTGCGCACGGACCTGAAACTGTTGGCGAAGGTGTCGAAGACCTATGACTTGGCGGCGCCGGACCTGATCGGACTGCTGCGAAATGCAACGGTGACGGCACGGACTGTGACCCAAAAGAAGGCCGATCTCAATCGAGCATTAAGTAGCCTTACCGGCTTGGCTGTCATCACCCGAAAAACGCTTTCTGAAAATGAGAAGCTGCTGATTGCGCAGACAAGTTCGGCACGCCCATTACTGACACTGCTCGACACCTACTCACCTGAACTGCCATGCCTGTTGACTGGCTTAGACCGGCAAATTGCCAACACGAAGAATGTCTTCCAAAACGGAGTGATTCATCAGACTCTCGAGTTGGGCGCGCCGCAGCGTACGGCCTACACCGCCGAGGATGCGCCGGCATTCGGCGAAGTTGGTCACGGACCGTGGTGTCTCGGCCTGCCGGACAATTACGCCAAACCTGCGCCGCCCCTGCCATTGAAGGATGGAACCAACAAAGATGAGCCGGATGGGGGTATCCGATGAATAGTCGCAATGCCACCTTCTATCTGGCCGTGTTCCGGTTCGGAATTTTCACCATGGTTTCCGTGCTCGTGACCGGCTTGTTGGTAGCCATCATGGGTGGCTTCGGACTTGGCGCCCAGACTGAATATAAAGCGGTATTTAGCAGTGCTTCGGAACTGACATCGGGCGATGATGTGCGCGTTGCTGGTGTCGTGGTCGGCAAGGTCAAAAAGGTCGAAATATACCACCGCAACAACGCCCTAGTGACGTTTAAAGTGAAGGACGGCGTCCCGCTTAGCCGGCAAACGCGGGCCAACGTGCGGTTTCTCAACTTGATCGGCGATCGCTATATGTCGCTGTCGAAGGGCAAAACGGATGCGTCGCGGCTTCCGTCCGGCGCCACGATCCCGATGAATCAAACTACTCCGTCGCTCAACCTGACGGCACTGTTCAATGGTTTCCAACCGCTATTCGCCGCATTACGCCCAGAAGATGTCAACAAGCTTTCACTTAACCTCGTGCGGGTTCTCCAAGGCGAAGGCGGGACGGTGCAGGAACTGCTGGCTAACACCGCGTCGCTCACCAACAACTTGGCTGATCGCGACCAACTCATTGGTGAGGTCATCACCAACCTGAACACGCTGATTGGAACGGTCGACGATCACCACCAAGAACTCGATGATTTGATCGTTAACCTGCGGTCCTGGTTCGGTGATCTTGCCAAGGATCGCAAGGTCATCGGCTCATCACTCACCAACATTTCCCGGGTTACCGAGGCCGTTGCTGACCTCCTCACCGAGAGCCGGCCGCTGCTGAAAGCAGACGTTGCCCAATTGCGGAGATTGTTCACCGTGCTCGCAAAGCCGGAGAACAAGAAGTATCTCGCCCGTGCGCTTAAGGAGCTTCCGGAGATGCTCGCGAAGCAGACCAGAATCGGTGTCTACGGCTCCTGGTACAACTATTATCTCTGCGAGTTCCATGGTGGCGTGGTGTTGCCGAGTGTTCTCATGGACACATTGCCAGCCGATGTGCAGGGCTATATCTCCGATTTCACGCTGCAAAGCAAAGCGAAGAGGTGTCAGTGATGACACGTAGAAGTGATGCAAAAATCTTGCGGCTGGGCCTCATCACGATTGCGCTGTTGCTGGTGGTGATGGTCGCGTCATTCAACCTGCAGAAATTTCCCGGCTTTCGTGGCACGAACTACCACGCTGAGGTCAGCGATGCCAGCGGTATGCGGGTTGGTACTGCGGTACAAGTTGCCGGCATTGACGTCGGGCGAGTGAGCAAGATGCACATCGGTCCGCAGAAAGTGATCGTTGACTTTGATGCCAAGGGCGTCAAACTGGGCAAATTGACGCGCGCCAGCGTCGAAGTGAAAAGCTTGCTTGGGGAGAAGTTTTTGAACGTCACTCCAGCAGGTGGCGGCGTCCTGCCTGCCGGTGCCACGATCCCGTTGTCCCGCACCGACGTCGCTTTTGACATCGTCGGGACGCTCGGTGAGCTCACCGCACAGACCGAGGACACCGACAAAGAGAACCTCACCAAAGCGCTCGACACATTGGCAGAGACCATGGATGCGGCTGGTCCTGAAGTCCGTTCCAGTTTCACCGGTTTGTCCCGCCTCTCCAAGACCATCGCATCGCGCGACGCGGAGATCACGACCCTGCTGAAGCGGTCGAAAAATGTCACCTCGCTGCTCGATGAGCGGAAGGGTGACCTTGTCACTCTGATGAAACAATCCAGCCTGGTATTCCAAGAATTGCAGCAGCGTAAGCAGACGATCCACGAACTCTTGGTCAACGCCAACCAGTTGGCGAAAGAGTTGGACGGCGTCGTGCAGGACAACCAGAAGCAGCTCGCGCCCACGCTGGACCGGCTAAAGAATGTGTTGACGTTTTTGCACGCGCGTGAAGATCAGATCGAGACGCTCCTACGTAACTACGGACCGTATGTCAGCATCCTCGGTAACGTCATCGGCACCGGCCCATGGTTCGACGCTTACGTTCCCAACATCACCGGCGTATTCACCGGTGAGTTCACCCCAATAGCACCCGGGACTGGCCGATGAATATCACCAGCAGGCCGATCCGAGTGCTACTGACGGCAATCCCCATCGTGCTCCTGGCAGCCGCTTTGATCGTTTTCCCGGGTAGCGGCTCGCGCACCGTCACCGCTCACTTTGATCGTGCGATCGCGGTCTATCCGGGCACCGACCTCCGCGTGATGGGGGTGCGAATCGGCCAAGTGACCGCGGTCGTGCCTGAGGGGAACAGCGTCCGCGTCGAGATGACGTACGACTCGACCTACAAACTGCCCGCCGATGCCAAAGCTGCTGTTGTGACTCCCACACTCGTGGCCGACCGCTATGTGCAGGTGTTCCCGGCCTATGGCCAGGGGCGAGTACTTTCCGATCGGGGTGACATCCCGCTCAGCCGGACCCAGACGCCGGTTGAGCTTGATCGCATGTACAAGGCGCTGGATGATCTCTCGGTGACGCTCGGTCCAAAAGCTGGATCAACGAAGGGGGCCTTGAACAACTTGCTCTCGGCAAGTGCGAAAGCGCTCGATGGCAATGGTGCGCTGGGGTCCAAGACAATCCGAAATCTGTCGGCGGCCGCCGACACATTCGCCAGCAACCGTGGCCCGCTCTTCGACAACGTCCGCTCATTGGCCGGCCTAACCGACACGTTGGCGGCGAACGACACGGCGGTGCAAACCTTTCTCCGGGATCTCACGTCGGTGTCGGGCCAACTCAACGGCGAACGCGACGAGCTCAAACAGGTGCTCGCCTCGCTGGCACAGGTGCTTGGTTCAGTTAAAGGATTCGTAGCCGACAACCGAAAGACTCTCGGCCAAGACGTTGACCTGCTGAGCAGCGTGCTCAACCGGGTGGACCGGCAGAAAGACTCCCTCGGCCTGGTGGTCCAAAAGGGCTCCGTGGCATTGAGCAACCTGGCCGTTGCCTATGAACCGACAACCGGCACATTCGGTTCACGGGTGCAGATCACTCCCGGCATACAATTTCGACCCGACCAATTCTTGTGCCAGACCCTCGTCAATGCGGGTGCTCCGCAAGCGGTATGTACGTTGATTACGAGTCTGCTGGAACCACTGATTCCTGCGGCTGGTGGCGCGGCGGCAGCAGGAAGCACTCCCGGTGCAGCGACTCCGGCGCCCGCAACCACAGGCGCAGACCTACCCGCGATCCCGGGCTCGCAGCCGAAGAACGGGCCGCCGTCGCTGTTGTCACTTCTGGGGGGTGCGCTGAAATGACTTCATCTCGGTGGCGCATAAGTATCGTGCTGTTATTGGTTCTTGCGGTGAGCGGATGCTCCTTTAATGGCGTCTACGACCTCCCTCT
>JBBSRY010000334.1:0-3955 GCA_038242595.1 Mycobacteriales bacterium | reverse complement strand
TCTCGGCCTCATCCCAGACGGCCGATTGCGGACCATCGAGAACCTCGTCGGTGATCTCCCAGCCTCGATGGGCCGGCAGGCAATGCAGCACGATGGCCTCGCCGGCAGCTCGACCCAGCAGGTCCGCGTTGAGCTGATACGGCCGGAACGGGCCGACTCGGTCAAGGCCGTCGTTCTCTTGACCCATTGATGTCCAAGTGTCGGTGACCAGCACATCGGCGCCGTCCACGGCGGCGTGCGGATCGACGATCTGAGTGTAGGAGCCGCCGGTCAGGGCGGCTCTTTCTTTGGCGTCGATGGCCACCTGCGGCAGCGGATCGAAGCCAAGGGGGGCCGCGACCCTGATGTGCATTCCGGCGTTGACACCGCCGAGCATCAGCGAATGGGCCATGTTGTTGTTGCCGTCGCCGAAGTAGGTCAGTGTCAACCCGGCCAACGAACCCTTGCGCTCGCGGATGGTCTGCAGGTCGGCCAGCACCTGGCATGGGTGGAACTCGTCGGTCAAGGCATTGATGACCGGCACCGTCGATGCACTGGCAAGCGCATCGATCCGACGTTGCGCAAAAGTGCGGATGGCAATGGCATCCACATACCGGGACAGCACCCTTGAGGTGTCTTCGATCGTTTCCTCGCGGCCCAGTTGTGAAGTGCGTCCGTCGACGATGATCGGCTGCCCACCCAACTGCTTGATTCCGACCTCGAAGGAGAGTCTCGTCCTTGTCGAGTTCTTTTCGAACACGACTGCCACGGCCATCCCGGTCAGCGGGGTCCATCCATTCCGGTTCCTCTTGTACTGATCGGCGCGGTCCAGCACCGTGACAAGTTCATCCGGGCTGAGATCGTCGTCGCGGAGAAAATGTCGAATCATGATGTGGTCCCAGGGTTTTCGATGTTGCTCAGGATGGTCGGAAGGAGATCGATGAAGGTGTGGGCCTGTTCGGCGGTCAGGATCAGCGGCGGCGACAACCTGAGCACATCGGCGGCCGGCGCGTTGATGATGAACCCGTTGGCCAGTGCTTCCTTGGTGACGGCTGCGGCCACCGGCTGCGTCAGCACGATGCCGAGCAGCAACCCGGCACCGCGCACATGGTCGATCAGCCGATGATCGAGTGCTTCGATGCCGGAGGTGATGTCCTTCCCCAGGGCGTCGACGTGGTCGAGCAGTTTGTCCTTGGTGATGGTGTCCAGCACCGCCAACGCTGCGGCGGCGCAAATCGGGTTGCCGGCAAAGGTCGATCCGTGGTGGCCCGGCGCCAGAAGATTTGCGGCGTCACCGATTCCGATCGCGGCGCCAATTGGCAGCCCGCCACCAAGACCTTTGGCCAGCGTGATGATGTCCGGTTTGATTCCGCTGGCCTGATGCGCGAACCAGGCGCCGGTGCGGCCGATTCCAGTTTGCACCTCGTCCAGCACCAGCAACGCACCGTTGTCCTTGGTGATCTTTCGGGCGGCCGCCAGGTAGCCATCGGGTGCCGGGATCACTCCGGCCTCTCCCATGATGGGTTCCAGGAAAACAGCTGCCGTCTGATCGTCCACCGCGGCGACCAGCGCGTCGACATCGCCGTAGGGTACGTACTCCACACCGGCCGGCATCGGCTCGAAGGGTGCTCTTTTCGCCGGTTGACCGGTGAGAGCCAGCGCGCCCATCGTCCGGCCGTGAAAGCTTCCTATGGCGGAGATAATCTTTGTCCGACCGGTAAGTCTGGCCATCTTGAAAGCAGCTTCGTTGGCCTCGGCTCCGGAGTTGCAGAAGATCACCTTGCCATCCCCGGCGGCGCCGGCGATATCGAGAAGCTTCTCGGCCAGTGCCAGCACGGTGGGGTGGGCGAAGAAGTTGGAAACGTGGCCCAGGGTCTGGATCTGGTGAGTGACGGCGGCGACGATGGCCGGATGCCCGTGGCCCAGAGCGTTGACCGCGATGCCGCCGAGGAGGTCGAGATAGTTGTTACCGTCGGCGTCACCGACAATCGCCCCTTGTCCGCGGACCAATTCGATGGCCGGGGTGCCGAAATTGTTCATCAGCGATTGCTCCCACCGCTGGGATGCCTGCTCGTTGTGACTGGTACTCAAAGGTTTTCCATTTCAAAGTGGGATGACAAGAGCCGGGGCGGCTAGGTTCGTCGTCCGTTCGATGGGTCGGTAGCTGCCGACTCGATGGCATCGGGCTGATCAATCACCATCGTGCCAACGCCCTCATCGGTGACGATTTCCAATAGCACCGCGTGCGGGGTTCGCCCATCAATGACATGCGCTCGTGACACTCCCCCACGGACCGCTCGCAAGCAACCCTCCATCTTCGGCACCATCCCGGCCTCGAGGATGGGCAGCATGGTCTCCAGATCGTCGGCGGTGATTACCGACAGCAGGGACGACGGATCCGGCCAGTTCGAGTACAGACCCTCCACATCGGTCAGCATCAACAACTTCGACGCGCCCAGCGCGATGGCCAAGGCGGCGGCCGCGGTATCGGCGTTGACGTTGTGCACCACACCATCGATATCCGGGGCTACCGTGGCGATCACCGGAATTCGTCCGGCCGCCACCAGATCCAGCACGGCATCGGGATTCACGCTGGCAACATCACCCACCAAACCGATATCCAACTGCTCACCATCGACCGCCACTGTCCGGCGGGACGCAGTGAACAGATTGGCATCCTCCCCGGACATCCCGACGGCAAATGGACCGTGGGTGTTGATCAGATTGACCAATTCCCGACCAACCTGGCCCACCAAAACCATCCGGACGATATCCATCGTCTCCGGGGTGGTGACCCGGAAACCGCCCTTGAATTCACCTGCGACACCAAGTCTTTTCAGCATGGCGCTGATCTGCGGGCCACCGCCGTGCACCACCACCGGCTTCAAACCGACGGTTCGCAGAAGCACCATATCGGCCGCGAAGGCAGCCTTCAGGGTGTCGTCGGTCATTGCGTTACCGCCGTATTTGACCACCACGATCTGACCGCGCCACTTGAGCAGCCAGGGCAACGTATCGGCCAGGAACCCGGCCTTGGCGATAGCCGTCACCAGCTGGGTGCGATCCCGCGGCTGGGTGTGCGGTGTCTGTTGATCCTCGGCTACCACACTCGCAGAACCCTCACTCATGTTGAGTAGGCCGAGTTCTCGTGGACATAGGCATGCGACAGGTCATTGGTGAAGATCGTTGCTTCCTCGATCCCGGCGTGCAGATCGATCTGAACCCGGACAGTGCGGCCGGACAGATCCACTCCACTTCGGTCGTCGCCGACAGAACCGCCCCGGCAAATCCACACCCCGTTAATGGCCACATCGACCTGGTTGGGGTCGAAGGCTGCTTTGGTGGTGCCGACGGCGGCCAGAATGCGGCCCCAGTTGGCGTCGCCACCGAAGAACGCGGTTTTCACCAAGTTGTTGCGGGCCACAGCGCGGCCGACCTCGACCGCGTCGTCCTCGGAAGTGGCATGGGTGACCTGGATGGAGATTTCTTTGGTGGCGCCCTCGGCGTCGGCGAGCAGTTGCATTGCCAGGTCCTTGCAGGCCTTGGTGACGATGGTGGCCAACACCTGCGGGGAGGGACGAACACCGGAGGCACCGGAGGCCAGGAGCAGCACGGTGTCGTTGGTGGACATCGCGCCATCGGAATCGATTCGATCAAAACTGACCCGAGTGCCGGCGCGCAGCGCTGCCTCCAGGTCCGCGACCCCGGCTTCGGCATCGGTCGTCAGCACCACCAGCATGGTCGCCAGGCCGGGCGCCAGCATGCCGGCGCCTTTGGCCATCCCGCCGACGGTGAACCCGGGTCCCTGTAGAGCACAGGTTTTGGGCACCGAGTCGGTGGTCAGGATGGCTTTGGCGGCATCCTGACCACCGGCAACACCTAACGCTACCGCGGCTTGGCGGATTCCGAATTCAACCTTGTCCATCGGCAGGCGATCGCCGATCAGACCGGTGGAGCAGATCGCTATCTGCTCCGG
>JBBSRY010000333.1:0-3963 GCA_038242595.1 Mycobacteriales bacterium | reverse complement strand
TCGGTCCACGACGCGGCGGATCTCACCCCGGCGCGTGCGTTCCCGGCCGAACCCGATGTGCTGACCACAAAGAAGGCTTCGCTCGGCAGTGGCAACGACCCGACCAACGAACCGACCAACGACTCGACCGGCGCCGGCGCCATTACTGCCGGCAACCCCCGCTGCACAGCGGCGTAGAGCTGAATCAGGGTCTCAACCGGATCACCCGATCCCACAGGGCCGGATCCGACCTCCGCTTCGACAATCCGAGCACGCAGCCGGCCATAGGTCAGTTTGATTCCGCCGAGATCCAGGGCCGCGTCATCATCGGCGCCGCCCAGCCACACCGAAAGATCAGGACCGGCCAACACTCGCCTTCGGCTTGCTGATCAGACCGGGATAGGCGCGGTGCACCTGCTTGGCCACCAGAACGGCTACCACCACCTTCACCACATCCCCGGGCAGAAATTTGAACGAATCCACCAACGCGGTCCACAGCGGGATGCCGGTGTTGATAGAGGTCATCGGGATACCCACCGCGTAGATGAGCACGATGCCGCCGACCGCAGTGAGCAGGAGCGCCGGTATCAACGGGTACTGCGGAAGCAGCTTGGAGGTCGCATACCCGATGAAGGCTGCACCGAGCAGCCAGCCCCACGGATATCCGGCGCCGGGGGCCGTGGTCAACCAGACGAGTCCACCCCGAGCACCCGACAATAGGGGGAGGCCGGCCGCGACCAGAACATTGAACAGCAATACCGCCAACACACCCTTGCGCGCGCCCAGGATCGCTCCGGCCAGTATCACGCCCAGTGTCTGGAAGGTGATCATCACCGCCGTATTACCCACCGTGATGCCACCGGGCAGTCCGAGAGCTGCAATGAGTGCGGCAAAGATGGCTATCTGAGCCAGATCTCGGGCGGCGAAGCGCTGAGTGGACATGGTGGATCCTTCTGGCTGCTGGTCTGGAAAGGGGGGCTTGGGTTCGTCCTGCCGACCAGACGGACGACGGGGATCCCACGTGGAGCGGCAGGCGAACAGTACTCAGCCATCAACGAACCAAGTGCAGTGAGCCTATTGGCTACCCACCGGTCGGTCTGCCCGCCAGCGGTGGGATAGCTCACAGGGCCACCTCGGTAGCTGGGTCAGGCAGCATCGAAACGATGGCTCACCATAGTGGGGTGATATCGCATGACGTCATCGAAGCCGCTGATGGGACCAACCTCGCCTACCTGAGCACGGCGGGTTCGGGCACCCCGATTCTGCTGGTCCATGGTTTCGGCTCGGATGCCAAGACCAATTGGGTCATCAGTGGTTGGATCCGTTCCCTCCAGAGCAGCGGGTCGGATCGTCCGATCCTGGCGATCGACCTCCGGGGACACGGACACAGTGGGCGTCCGGCAGATCCGGCTCAATACCGGGTGCGAACCATGGTCGCGGATCTGCAAACAGTCCTGACAGCAGCGTTCCCGGCCGGCGGGATGATCGACGCCGTCGGCTACTCGCTCGGGGCCCGTTTGATCACCGAGCTGGCAGCCACGCTGGACGCCAACCTGTATCCGAATCGTGGACCGGAATTCGCGCTGCGACGGATGGTGCTCGGCGGGAGTGACGGCACGCCCTTGCTGCAGGGGATCGACACCGGTGCCTTGCGACTGGCGCTGGCCGGCGGTGCGTTGCCGAACGACAGCGAAACCCGCCGAGTATTCCGAATCGCGAATGCGATACCCAGCAACGATCCGGCCGCGCTGGTGGCGCTGCTCCAAGGACTTTCCGCAGATCCGGATCTGGCTCGTCGAGCTCCTGATCCCCGGCAGCCAGTGTTGCTGGCGGTGGGTACCAAGGATGGGTATCTGGCTGCCGCGGCGCACTGGGCCAACCGGCTCCCGGGCGCTCGGTTGATCGAAATACCGGCCCGCGATCACCTCACCGCGGTGCCCTCCGGTGTGTTCCGACAGGCCGCCACCGCATTCCTCGAGTGAGATCCTGGGCGCCGGCCGGTCAGCGCCAGGTGCCGAACGGGCGGTTCAACGACCAAATGCCGTGCGAATTCTGGTCGAGAACCCGAAAATCGCCGTTCGCGGGGTTCGAGAGTGACTCGAACTGATCAACGGTCCACCCCATCAAACTCATGCACAGCAGACGCATCGTCAGTCCGTGGGTGATCAGAACAGCAATTCGTTCGTCCTGCAGATGATCAAGATCGGCACTGCCGATGCCGGCGTTGTCGAAGAGGGTGGCCAGAAATCCGCTGACCCGGTCGTAGACATCCGCGCCTGATTCGCCGTTGCGCAGGCGGTAGAAGAAATGCCCGAATTCGTTACGCTCCTCGCGTTGCTGAACCTGGAACATCGGGTCCTGCAGATTGCCCCAGTCCTGTTCGCGGAGCCTGGGTTCTTGTCGCTGGACCAAGATCGGCCCATCAAGGGCAAGCAGTTCCAGGGTCTGCAGGGTGCGCTTGTACGGACTGACGTAGACCTCGACGCAATGCCCGGCGATCAGCTCGCGCAACCTGATCCCGGTCGCCACGCACTGCGTCTTGCCCACCGGCGTGAGTTCCATGGAGTGATCCGGTATCCGACAAAAAGCAGATTCGTCGATATTGCCCAGGCTCTCGCCGTGTCGTACCAGGATCAGCCGCATGCCCTCGATCCTGCCCGACGGGCCGAACTTGCGACCACTAGGCTTGACCAAGTACCCCGACCGAAAGGCCCACCCGTGCCCTCCATTCTCGGCCAGTCCGGCCGCGCCCTGATCGTCACCGTTTCCGACCGTCTTTCGCACGGCGAGGAAGACGAGGGTATCGGCGCTCTGGTCACCGAACTGCTGGTGGAAGCCGGGTTTGTGGTTGACGGGACGGTGGTCGTGCCGTCCGATTCGGTCATCATCCGTAACGCGCTCAACACCGCTGTCATCGGCGGCGTCGACCTGGTCGTCACCATCGGCGGCACCGGGGTCTCACCGCGAGATGTGGTTCCCGATGTCACGGCCGAGGTACTCGACCGTGAGCTTCCAGGCGTCTCGCAGGCGATTCGCTGGTCGGGTATGACGGCCGGTGTCCTCGAGGCTGTGGTGTCCCGTGGTCTAGTAGGGGTGTCCGGTTCGACGTTGGTGGCCAATATCGCCGGTTCGCGTCCGGCCATCCGCGACGGTCTGGCCACACTGTCACCGCTGGCGGTCTATCTGATCGGCGTGCTGTCCGCGGTGGAAGAGCTGTAGCCACGCTTTTCGGTGGCACCTGGGGCAGCGCGACCGGACACTTTGTCCAGTGCGGTCTGTGGCAGGCTTCGAGCATGAATGTGCAGCCGGAGTCGCCGGATTCTCATGATGCGGACCCGAAAGGCTCAGCCAAGAAGCCGGCTGTGGATCAGCGGACCCTTGATCGCATATTCGGTGAGGTAGTGCCCGAGAACACCAAGGACGATCTCGAGTCGCCTGGGGGCGGTAGTTTCGCCGCGGACGATTGGTATCGCGCCAATCGTCCACCGCATCACGGAGGCTGATTACAGACTCTTGCGCCCTTCGTTCTGCACCCTGAGCAGATCGCGGATTTCGGTCAGCAGTTCGCTATCCGTCGGTGCCGCGTTGACCGGCTGCATGCCGCGCTTGCGACGCTCGGAGATCTGGTTCATTGGCACCACGAAGACGAAGTAGACGACTGCGGCGGTGATCGCGAACGTGATCGCGGCATTGATCACAGCGCCGATATTGACGAACTGACCGTTGATCGAGAATCCGAGACCGATGGAGTTTGCGCCACCGGCGGCGGCGATCAGGGGTTCGATGATGGCGGAAGTGAAGGCCCCCACCAGGGCGGTGAAGGCGGTCCCGATGACGACCGCGATCGCCAGTTCGACGATGTTGCCACGGAGGATGAAATCTTTGAAACCCTTGAGCATGATGGTGCCTTTCGAAAGCAAGACAGATGTAACTGTGCGGCTCGGATGATACATAGCTCGGAGTGGCATTAGGAGTATCTCAAGG
>JBBSRY010000332.1:0-3970 GCA_038242595.1 Mycobacteriales bacterium | reverse complement strand
CCGCCGCAGTTGCTCGGCGGGATGTGAACACTGCCTTCGGTATCAGCGGTAGTCATGGTTTCGATTTCTTGATCGACAGCCCTCCAGGCCGGCACACGGTCTCGATCTTCGGTATCAATATCGCCGGCGGGAGCGGAAATCCACTGCTCGGCCGGGGTGAAGTCACCGTCGGTCTCCCTATCGGGCGGATCGATGAGATCACCGGTTCAGCGGGACGGGTTCGGGTACGCGGTTGGGCGTATGACCCGGATGAACCGGGAACGGAGATAAAGGTGGCGATCTATCGCGACGGTATCGGCTTGGCCTGGTACCCGACGGGGGTGCAACGCAACGACGTGAACACCGCCTACGGCATCACCGGCCGGCATGGTTTCGACGTGTCCATCCCCACCGCCGCCGGTCGTCACACATTTGCGGCCTACGCCATCAATGTGGGGCCGGCAGCTCCACACATGCTGATCGGCAGTGGGTCGGTGTCCTTATGAGCGCCTTCGGCGGGAATACGGTGGCGCACTTGATCAGTCTGCTGATTGCCGGCGTGGCAGCTGCCCGAGGATTGTGGTCACCGTGTGGGCTGTCGATGATCTCGGCGATCAACCCGATGGCCGAGCATGCCAGGGGACACCGATTTTGGCTCACCGCGATCTGGTTCATCGGGGGCGCGGTGACCGGCGGTGCCGTTCTCGGGCTGGCATTGGTCGGCCCGGCGCTGCTGTGGGGATTGCTGGATCCGGGTTCGGTGGCGGTGTTCGCCCTGGCAGGTATGGCCTGCCTGCTGACGGTGTCGGCGGACCGCCGGCTCTTCGGGTTTTCGTTACCCTTGATCCCACGGCAAGTGAATGAGCGGTGGCTCGCGCAATACCGGCGCTGGGTGTACGCGGGCGGATTCGGGGTGCAGATTGGTATCGGTGTTGCCACCTATGTCATGACGTCGGCGGTATACCTCACCTGTCTGCTGGGCATTCTCAGCGGGTCGTGGTCATGGGCAATCCTGGTCGGTCTCACCTTCGGCGGTGTGCGCGGACTCGGTGTGTTGGCCAGTGCGGGAGTTCGCCGGCCAGATCGACTTCGGGCGCTTCTGCGCGCAGTCGAACTTGCCGGTTCCCAGTCGTTGTCGGTCGTGGTGGTGGCTCAACTGATGGCCGCAATTGCGTTCGGCCATCTTGCGTTCGGATGGCTCGGTGCCGGCGGCGTCGCAGTCGTCATCTGCATCGCTGCACTACCCGCCGGAGCGAAGCGACGCCGCAGCCGCCGAACTCACCCGGTGGACGGCGCGCCAGTGGTGGTGACCGCGGTGGTGCCCGCCGTGGGTTCCACGGCGGTAGCGGTGGCCTCAACGCCGGACGTCATGCCGGAAGGTAGGGGTATTTCAGAAGGGGCCGAATCAGACGTAGCTGCTGCACTTGTCCCCTCGGCAGTTGTCTGATCCGACACCGCGGTGGTAGCGGCAGTTGCCGACTCCGGTGTGGCCACCGGACCCGAGGCGGCATCCGTCGTGATTGCCGCCGGACTCGAATCGCCCACTTCTGCGACATCGAAAGCTGCGGCAGCATCTGCCTGCACCTTGGCTGCCGGCGACGTGCTTACCGTTTTGCAGCCGATACTCCGATTTTGCCCGTCCGGCGTGATGGCAAAGCCACAGACCCGGTGGGTGCCGAAACCGATCAACGGCACCGAGGTGTCGAAACCGTGGGACCGGCCGGTGCCCGGGAGTGTGGCGCCGACATCAGCCCTGGTGACACCGGTTGGAATCGAGTAGCCGACGGTTCCCTGTGGTCCGCTGACGTACACGTGTACCCGGATCGCGGTACTGGGCGCGAGTTGACTCAGTGCCCACCCACGCACTCGAATGTTTGAGTTGCTGCCCAGTGTTGCCGAATCGAAGGACGACCAAGTATTTTTCACCGTCACCACCCGACAACCGATTGTCATGTTGATCCGACCGATTGCGTAGGCGCACAGTCGGTGGCTGCCGTCGCCCGCCAGCGGGAGCGAAGCTGACCAGCCATGGTTGTTGCCGTAGCCAGGGTAACTGGACCCGACATCCGGTCGAGAATCGTTGGCGCTCAAAGAGTATCCGGTCGTGCCCAGCGGGCCTGAGTCGTACAGGTGCACCCGGACCGAGGTAGTGGGGGCATGAGGGTCCATCGCCCAACCGGACACCGCAGTGCGACCGGAACTGCTGGCAGCCCGATCGAATTGGCCGAAAGGATTGCCTACCTGGACAAATGAGCAGCCGATGGTGGTGTTGCCGGTACCAGTGCCGATGTTGATGGCATAGGCGCAGATTCTGTGTGACCCGTATCCGCTCAATGGCACCAGGAAGTTGTAACCGTGCGCGGCGCCGGCGCCTGGGTACGCACCGGCCACATCGGGGCGGTTAGCGTTGGCAGTGAGGACGTAAGCGCGGTTGACTCCGCCGGGCCCGTAGTCGTAGATGTGGACTTGGGTGGCAGCAGTTTGGGCATCGGGGTCGATTGACCAACCGCCCACCTGGGCGTAGCTGCCGACGCGTTTGACGGCCATGTCACCAATGGGGTTGTAAGCGTCATCGTTGGCTGAATCAGCAATCGTCCGGGCCGAGTAGGTCGCGGTACTCGGCATGATGCCGTAGGAACCGCTGGACCCGGTCTGCAGGATCGCGACGAAATATTTGTCGGTGTATCCGACGCTGTGGATGGCGCTGCGCTGGTTGGTCCAATTGTCCTGGCCCCAACCCTGTTTCGACCCATGGATACCGCTCAAGGCATTCATCCCAAAAGCCTGGTTGTAGCCATCGGCGCCAAACGCGGTGGTTTGCGCCATCACGTCCATCAGCCAGGGACCGACCAGCGCATCCCTGGACATCTGGAACATGAATTGAGTCATATCGGCTGCGGTGATGCGGGTGGATCCCCAGCGGCCGGGGTTGGCCGGATTGTTTGCGGTGCGCTGCATTCCATAACGCGCGGCGACAAACGAGGTGATGCCTGCGCGCCAATAGGCCGAAGCGATCTGGTCGTGTGATCGCCGGATCATGTCGGCCAAGGTAGATTCGGTCGCCGCGGGCAGATTCCAGTAGCCACCAACCGAGACGGCGTAGTACGCCGCGATGAATAATTTCATGATGGATTCGGAGGCGACCTGGACATCGGCATTGCCGGTGCCGGCCAGGACGGCGCCACTGGACCGGTCGACCACCGAAATATAAGAGGTGATTCCGCCGTTGGCGGCTGAGTTTGCAGCGGCTTGGTCCACGGCTTGTTGTGGGGTGGAGGCTGCCGAGGCCGCTGGTGCGACGAGCAGGAGACCGGCGATCATTGCCGCACAGAGCGCGATGGTGATCGCTCTACGGTTCTGATGACGTTTTGCCCGCCAGAGATGTGCTGCCATTCGAACTCCCCCCAGAGACCGGGGCCTGTTCAACCCGTTGCCGGTGTTGTGGTGGTGCCGGCATCGTTACGCACAGTATCAGCGACCTGGGCTGACGGTGACGAGTTAGCCGGGGGTCCTCTTGTAGGATCTTCCCGATGCGAGTCCTTGGATTTGGAACCTACGACGCTCAGCTGCATCCTCGGGTCGGTGTGCTTTTGAAAGGATTATCCGATCTCGGGGTCAGTGTGGTCGAGGCAAACGAACCCCTCGGACTCAGTACCGCTGACAAAGTTGCGATGCTGGCAAAACCGTGGCGGGTATTCTCGCTGATTCCGCTGATTGCCGGAAAGTGGCACCGCATAGCGCGTCTTGCCAGGCGAGCAGCGAAGGAACAGAAATTCGACGCGATCATCGTTGGCTACATGGGTCACTTCGATGTGATCCTGGCCAGGATGCTGTTCTGGCACGGACGAATCGTGCTCGACCAGATGATCTTCGCTGCCGATACCGCCATGGACCGTGGTAGTCGTGGATTCAAAGTGTTTTTACTTCGCCTTCTCGACCGGATTGCCACCGGGTGCGCGTCGACGGTCCTGATCGACACCGAAGAGCAAAT
>JBBSRY010000331.1:0-3978 GCA_038242595.1 Mycobacteriales bacterium | reverse complement strand
TGGCCTGCAGACGGCGGCCAACCGGACTGAGCCGGCTGTTGCTGCGGCGGCGGCGGCGGCTGTTGCTGCGGCTGTTGCTGCGGCGGCGGCCAACCGGACTGAGCCGGTGGTTGCTGTTGTTGAGCCGGCGGCGGCCAAGCTGGACCGCCGGTGTTGGGCGGTGTGTGCGAGGCCGCCGGTGGTGGCCAACCTGGCGCAGCCGGTGGCTGTTGTGGCGCAGCCGGTGGCTGGTAGGTGGACGGTGCCGGCGCGTTGCGCGCAGCCGTCGGCGTAGCGACCGGTGGCGGTGGCGGTGGCGGTGGCGGCGCAGCAGGCGGTGGGGACGCAGCAGCCGGGCTCTCCTCGACGCTGATCCCGTGATCCTTGATCAGATCCGCCAGGCCACCGGCGTAACCCTGACCAACCGCCCGGACCTTCCAGGTGTCGGCACGACGGTAGAACTCCAGCACTACCACGATGCTCTCCTGGCTCAAACCGGTGATCTCATAGCGGACGACTTCAGCGCCGTTGCCATCGGTGACCACCGCAAGCGGCGCTGCACATTGACCGAAACGCTGACTCGCATCATCCAGCGACACCACGACCCGGACCATCTCGACATCGGCCGGGACAGCGGCCAGATCGGTTTTGATCCGCCATGGCTGGTTGCCCTCGGGACGAAGGCAGGTAACACCGGGACCCTGCGGCTGATTGTAGAAAACGAAATCGTTGTCCGAGCGCACCTTTCCGTTGGAGGTCACCAGCAGTGCGGACAGATCCGCAGCGACGGCGAGGTGCACGGTGACGATCAGCGAACCGCCTGGAATGGGAGCGTTCTGACCTTTGACCAAGATTGCTGCACTGGGCGAACTCAAGTTTGGACCTCACTCATTTCTTAGCCGTCTGGAGTTGGGCGCACCCGTCGCGCCACCAGAAGGACTGGCGACACCGACGCACCCGAAAACCACTCTAGCCAGTCCGAACGGCAGTCCGTCGATATTCCGATGGGCCGAATGAAACCGCACCTGGCAGAGCTAGTCCACGTACCTGATCAGGTCCGCCTCGGCTTTCGTACCCTGCGCCGCGAACCAGATGTGCTCCGCTTCCTGCCATCGCCGCAAATATGACCGCGAGGATTCTCCGTCCCGACCGACCGCGCGTTCCAACCGCGCCTTCGGGTCCGGCAATTCGATCCAGCAAGAAAGTGTGGATCGCCCGGTTATCGCACGTCTACCGGCCGAGACACCTTCCAAAATCAGGACTTCGGGAGGCTGGAAAGAAATATTCACGGTGGGTGTCGGCTTGTCGCCGGTCCAGTCGTTGGCCAGATATCGCGCCGCCCTACCGCGTGAGAGTGGCTGGAGGACGCCGACCTCCAGCCTCGGCCACCAGCCGAATGGGTCATCCCAGGTCGCGAAATGGTCCGTTGGCACCATTTCCGCCCCGGCTACCTGCGCAAATTGCGCCACTAGTTCCACGGCGGTGGTCGATTTGCCGGAGCCGGACGGGCCGTCCACCGTGATCAGCCGGGTCGATCCCAGTGCCGGTGGCGCAGCCAAAACGGTTTTTACGACCGAGGCCAGCCAGTCCCGGTCAGCCAACCGAAGTGCGTCCGGAGAAGGCACGGCCCAGAGTCACCTCGTCGGCGTACTCGAGGTCACCGCCGACAGGTAGCCCCGAAGCCAGCCGGGTCACCGACAAACCGGGGAAGGAACGCAAGAGCCGAACCAGATAAGTAGCCGTGGCCTCACCCTCCATATTCGGGTCGGTGGCAATGATGACCTCGGTGACCACATCGTCGGCAAGTCGCTTGAGTAGCGGTGCGATCCGCAGCTGATCAGGGCCAACACCGTCGATGGGCGAGATGGCGCCGCCGAGAACGTGATACTTACCGCGGAACTCACGGGTTCGTTCTACCGCCGCGACATCTTTCGGCTCTTCAACCACGCAGATGACGGACGCGTCACGCCGTAGGTCCGCGCAGATTCTGCAGAGGACATCCTCGGCCACGTTGCCGCACGTTTCGCAGAACTTGACGTCGTCCTTGACTCGTTGCAGCGCTGACTGAAGCCTGGTCAGATCCGCCGGGTCCATGGTGAGCATGTGAAAAGCGATGCGCTGGGCCGACTTCGGGCCGATGCCCGGGAGCCTTCCGAGCTCATCGATCAAATCTTGAACGGGACCTTCGTACACTCGCTGCTCACATACCCGGCAGGCCGGGAAGCCCGAGTCCATCGGCCATCCCGCCGAGGTCACCGGTCACCGGCGCCATCGTGCGCTCGGTCAGTTCGCCGGCGGCACGGTTGGCATCACGCACAGCCGCCAACACCAGATCCGCCAAGGTCTCCACATCATCCGGATCAACCACGGATGGATCGATGACGAGGCCCTTGAGTTCGCCACTGCCGGAAACAGTCGCTTTGACCAAACCGCCACCGGACGTCCCAGTGACTTCGGCGGCGGCCAGGGACTGCTGCGCCTTGGCCATCTGGTCCTGCATTTGCTGCGCCTTGAGCACGATCTGCTGCAGATCAAAGCCGCCTGGTTGCATGGGAGTCTCCGTTTCGTCGCGGTGAGGGTGTCGGTCATCTGGTGGTCCACCGCAGTTCTCCACCCTAACCGGACCTACCGACAACCGAGTCTTCAGCACATCGAGTCCACACTCAGGGGCCGAAGTTCAATAAGCAAGGCCGAGATGATCGAATAACGATTTCATCGCTCACGGTCTGCCTGCGGCGGCGCAGAGACTTCGGCTGGCACTCTTGAATCCATGTATGTGCGCCGGAAGTTGCTCCCCGTCCTGTCCATCTTGGTTCTCACCGCCACGATCGCGGCGTGCGGCGCCGGCGTCAAACAGAGTGCGGATTCCTCCTCGGGCGCTTCTGAAACCACGGTGAGCACATCATCCAGCAGCACCTCCACCTCACGAGTGACCGCTCCCCCGCTGTCAGATTCCAGCGAATCGGCGACCTCATCCGCCGAATCCGCGGCGCCCATCACCAGCCAACTGCCGGTGACCACTTCGCAGGCCCCCGCGACGACCAGCGAAGCTGCAGCGCAGCCGGCGCCCCCGCCACCGCCGGCAACAACAACGACCATCACCACACCACCGGCACCTCCCGTAATCCCGGCGCCTCCGGTGGTCCCCGATCCCGCACCGGCGCCGAATGGATCGGTCGATTCTCTGGTGGTGGTGATCGATGCCGGTCACAATGGCGCCAATGGCGCCAATCCGAGCATCATCAATGCCCAGGTGGACGCCGGCTTCGGTCAGAGCAAGGCGTGCAACACCACCGGCACCGCGACCAATGCCGGATATGCCGAACACAAGTTCAACTGGAATGTTGCCAACTACCTCAAAAGCGCCCTCGAGGCTCAGGGCATCACGGTGATCATGACCCGTGACTCCGATGATGGGGTCGGTCCATGCGTCAACGTCCGGGCGGCCATCGGCAACGATGCCAACGCCGACGCGGTGATCTCCATCCATGGCGACGGCAGCGCCGAGGGTGACAGCGGGTTCTATGTGATGACTTCCGAGCGCGATCCGGCCGGCCCCGAGATGGCCGGCCAGTCAGCCGGTTTGGCATCAACGGTGCGTGATGCGCTGGTGAACAACGGTCTCTCGCCGAGTAATTACCTGGGATCGAACGGACTCTGGAAGCGCTCCGATTTGGGCGGACTGAACCTGTCGCTACGGCCGACCATCATGTTGGAGCTGGGCAATATGCGCGACTCCCAGGACTCGGCGCTGATGACATCCGATGCCGGGCAACAGCAATTTGCCGCCGGCATCGCCAAGGGGGTGCTCTCCTACCTTGGGGAGTACTGAGACTCGCAGGGACTTCGACAACATCTAGTCTGGGCATATGCCCAGATCGAAAACGCCGAAATTACGCGCGGTGGCGGAGATCGACACGACCTCGCCCAAACCTCGAACTCGAACACCCAAACACGAGGAACCAAGCCTTTTCGGGGCTGAGATCCTCACCGTGGCCG
>JBBSRY010000330.1:0-3979 GCA_038242595.1 Mycobacteriales bacterium | reverse complement strand
GATTCTGGTGGCCGGCGTTGTAGGTCTGCTGGCCGGTTCGATGTCGATGTCCGTTGGCGAATATGTGTCGGTTTCCACCCAACGGGCCAGCGAGCAATCCATGCTCGAGATAGAACGACGGGAGCTTGCAGAGGACCCGGACGGAGAACTGGCCGAGCTCGCCGACCTCTACCGGGCAAAAGGATTATCTGCAGATTTGTCGGAGCAGGTGGCCCGAGAGTTGACCGCCCACGATGCGTTGGGCGCCCATGCCGAAGCAGAACTGGGACTGGATCCAAATGCCCTGACGAACCCGTGGCACGCAGCACTGGCCAGTTTTCTGGCCTTTGTCTGTGGGGCCATCGTTCCATTGATCGCGGTGCTGATCGGCGCGGGCGCTTTCGGGGTTGGTATATCCGTCGCATTGGCGATGGCTGCCACCGGGCTGATCAGTGCCCGGTTGGGCAGGTCCGCCCTCGGCCCGGCCCTGGTGCGCAATGTCGGCGGTGGATTGCTGGCGATGGTGATCACCTATGGGCTCGGCTCATTGGTTGGTGGAGCAATCCTCTGAGGTAGTGGAGGGCCCAGCCGGTACCGTCCGCAAAGTTGCGGATATGAGTTGGTTGTTCTCCGCAGCGGTGGAAAGCATTCCCGAAGCAGGGTTCAACTGGCGAAGGCTTCTTGGCAGGACGGAATCTGTCGGACACTGACTTGAATCGATTCGCCCAATTCACCGATCCCCGCCGTGATGCTGTCGAATTGTGTATCCAGCGCCCCTTGGGCGGCGTCGATGCCGGTCTCGGCAGCCGCCACCGCCGCGTTGTAACTGCCCTCATCGGAAACGCTTGCAGCACCGAAGGTATCGGCCACACTCAGGTATGCCGCTCCCAGATCAGCGAAGCCGGTCACCAGGGCAGTGTGGATCTGGTCGCCGCCGTCGATCGTTGGCGGAGATTGGAGATTCAGATCTGCGGAGAAGTCGTCATATGCGGTGCCGGTCTCTACCAGCAGGTCCGCATAGTCCGCCTTGGCGATTTCCGGATCCGAGAAATCCGGTTCCAATTCCGCCAGTCTTTTCTCCGATTCGACGGTTTCCACGGCGCCGGCGCAGAAACTGTCGAACCAGGCGATCGATTCTTCATCCAGCTCGGCAGGTTCGACCGGCTCGGCTGGGTCGGCTGGCTCGGCTGGGTCGGCAGGCTCTGCAGGCTCGGCAACGGTGGTCGCTCCGACATCAGTTCCGGGCGCAGGTTCGCTACTCGCGGTTGGGGATGATCCTGAGCTCACCGATGCGCTGGTGGTGGTTTTACTGGTGGCTGTGGTGCTGCTGGACGCCGCGGTGGTGGGAGGCGCAGCTGAGCTCACCGACGTGGCCGCCATTGAATCTGTGCTGACACTTGACGTGGTGGGTCCGGCTTCCTCGCCGGCCCCACAGGAGCCCAGGATGAGCACCGCGCCGGCCGCGCAGGCACTCAATTGACGTTTCATGACTTCCCCTTGGGTCGTGACGTCGACCGCCGGGACCGAGCATCAGTCACAGCTGTGCCCGCGGTCAGTAGGGCGAAGATACCCATCCCGTCGTGTGCTGACAGTTCAGCCGGTTAAGAAAGCGCCGGCCTCCCAGGTGAGGAGACCGGCGCTTTGATGAGCTGGATCAGGTGCTGTGCAGCACCGAAGTCCGCCGCTTGGAGACCACAACGGAGGCGGCAATGATGGCGAAAGCCAGCAACGCGATGATGATCCGCAGGCCGGTATTGGCATCGGTACCCACTGAGATCGCGACGATTGCCGGTGCGATCAACAGCGAGACCAGGTTCATCACCTTGATCAACGGGTTCATTGCCGGACCGGCAGTGTCCTTGAACGGGTCACCCACGGTGTCACCGATGATGGTCGCCTCATGCGAGGACGAGCCTTTACCGCCGTGGTTACCATCTTCGACCAGCTTCTTGGCGTTGTCCCAGGCTCCACCGGAGTTGGACAAGAAGACCGCCATCAGAGTTCCGGTGACGATGGTGCCGGCAAGGAAGCCGGCCAACGGCCCAACTCCCAGCCCGAAACCGACGGCGACGGGCGCCAATACAGCCATCAGACCGGGGGTGGTGAGTTCACGCAGCGAATCGCGGGTCACGATGTCGACGACCTTGCCGTACTCCGGCTTGGTCGTGCCCTCCATGATTCCGGGGATCTCCCGGAACTGGCGACGAACTTCGAACACCACGGCCCCGGCCGCGCGGGACACCGCGTTGATGGCAAGACCGGAGAACATGAACACCACCGCCGCACCGAGCAGGGCGCCGACCAGAACATCAGGCGAGACCACGAGGAAAACGAACCCGGCCGCGTCACTTGCCACGTCGCCGGCTTCGGTAATCGCGGTGCTGATCGCATCGGAGTAGGACCCGAACAAGGCGGTGGCGGCAAGAACCGCCGTCGCGATGGCAATACCCTTGGTAATCGCCTTGGTGGTGTTTCCGACCGCATCCAGTTCGGTGAGGATCAAGGCGCCCTGTTCGGAAACTTCGCCGGACATCTCGGCGATACCCTGCGCGTTATCCGACACCGGTCCGAAGGTGTCCATCGCGACGATGACGCCGACGGTGGTGAGCAGGCCACAACCGGCCAGCGCGATGGCGAACAGCCCGACGATCAGCGAGCCGGAAAGCAGGAAAGCGCCGTAGACGGCAGCGCCGATCACCAGCGCGGTGTACACCGCTGATTCCAGACCGAGTGAGATACCGGCCAGGATGACCGTGGCCGGTCCGGTGACCGAGGCTTCACCGATGTCCTTGGTGGGCTTGAAGTTGGTATCGGTGAAGTAACCGGTCAGCCAGAGAATGACCGCGGCCAGCACAATTCCGATGATCACCGCGACAATGGCAATCAACGCGGGATTACCGTCACCCGGCATGCCCAACTCGGCGAAGGTGGTCGGAAGGTAGACGAAGGATGCCACCGCACACAGGATCGCCGAGATCACGGCCGAGATGTAGAAGGATCGGTTGATGGCCCGCAGGCCTGGTTCGCCGGCCCGAGCCTTGGTGATGTAAACGCCGATGATGGCGGTAAGCACACCAATGGCCGGCACGATCAGCGGGAAGATCAGACCCTTGGTGCCGAAGGCAGCACTACCGAGGATGAGCGAGGCCACCAGGGTGACGGCGTAGGACTCGAAGAGGTCGGCGGCCATGCCGGCGCAGTCACCGACGTTATCGCCCACATTGTCGGCGATGGTGGCGGCGTTGCGGGGGTCATCCTCCGGGATGCCTTGTTCGACTTTGCCAACCAGGTCGGCGCCGACATCAGCAGCCTTGGTGAAAATTCCGCCGCCGACCCGCATGAACATGGCGAGCATGGCGGCGCCGAAGCCGAAGCCCTCCAAGATCTTTGGTGCATCAGCCACGTACACCAGGACCACCACGGAGGCGCCGAGCAGGCCGAGGCCGGTGGTCGCCAAGCCGACGGTGCCGCCGGTCCGGAAGGCAATCTTCATTGCCTCCTCGCGGCCGGTGGTGTTGGCCGCTGCGGCAACGCGGACGTTGGCCCGGGTGGCTAGCCACATGCCCAGATAACCGATGCTGGCCGAGAACAAGGCACCGACGAGGAAGAAGATCGAGCGCCCGATGCGCTCGGAGGCATCTCCGGGAAGTACGAACAACAGACCGAATACCAGCACGACGAAGATGCCGAGGGTCCGGAACATCCGTCCCAGGTAGGCTGCGGCACCTTCCTGTACTGCTTCGGAAATTTCCTGCATTTTGGCGGTGCCCTGATCGGCGGCCAGAACTCCGGCGCGCAATACAAAGGCAATGGCAAGAGCGACGAGAGCAACAACGGCAACGGCGATCACGATCGCCCGGTCACCGCCACTGAGTTCCATCGATACTTCTAACGCGAGGTGGTTCGTCATGCGGCTCCTGATCCGGCATTAACGTCGCCGGGCGTCCGCGTAGACGGACTGACCGGCGTTGGTCGACACAGAATCAGCGCTGACCCTGGG
>JBBSRY010000329.1:0-3991 GCA_038242595.1 Mycobacteriales bacterium | reverse complement strand
AGTTGGGTCATCAACTGCGGGACGCCACCCGCGTACCAGAACAGCTCAGTCGGGTACCGGCCCGCTGTTTTGGCGTCAACAAGGACGGGTGTTCGCTGATGAATTGCGTGGATGTCGGCCGCGGTCAGATCGATCTCTGCCTCGGTGGCCACAGCGATCAGATGCATGACGGCATTGAGTGATCCGCCGATTGCGGCATGCACCGTCACCGCGTTCTCGAATGCTTCCCTGGTCAGGATACGACGTGCGGTGATCCCAGCCTCCAGTAGCATCACCACGTGCTCGCCGGCGGATCGTGCCATCCGTCGAATCTCGGCCATCGAGGCCGGCACCAGTGCCGCCCACGGCAATGCCAAACCCAGAGCCTCGCTCATGATCTGCATGGTGGCCGCGGTGCCCATGTATTGGCAGGCACCACAACCCGGACAGGCGAAACGTTGAAACGCCTCGAACTCGTCGCGACCCATTTCCCCGCGGTCCACCTTGACACTCATCGACCACAGTTCTTCGTTCGAGCGCAGGTGCGGCCCGGCAGCCATCGCCCCGCCGGGGATGTGCACGCTCGGCAGGTCAAGCCTGGCCATGGCGACCAGATGTGCCGGCACCGCTTTGTCACCAGCTGAAGACAGCACCATCGCATCGAAAGGGGTTGCTCTGGCGTGGATCTCCACCATGTCAGCGATAAATTCGCGTGAGGCCAGCGGGAAGTTCATCCCCGCGTGGGCCTGGGCAATGCCATCGCAGATATCGGTCGTCGTGTACTCGGCCGGTTTGCCGCCGGCTTGCAGTACCCCCTTGCTGGCCTCTGCCCCCAGGTCGCCCAGGTGGTAGGAACTCGGATGCGAGGAACCGGCGGTAGTTTCGACCAGTACCTGCGGTCGGGAGAGATCGGACACCGACCAGTCCATTGACATTCGGAGTGCGTCGCCTTCAAAACTGACGCTGCGGATACGTTGGCTGGCCAACTGGTCGTGGGTCACTGTCATCCTTACTTGATGCCCGCGTGGGGTCGTCGATCGGGCCCCGCTCGTCGCACGCACCAACTTGAACCAGTCTGATTGCTAGCGCCGACCGGTAACAATTTTCGGTGGTTGAAATCCTTTGTTCATTATCGGAGAATCTGGAGTGCGGGTCAAGGGCTGACCCATAACCAGAGGGGGGACGATGGACGACCTACGGATTATTGGTGGACATTTGATCGATCCGGCGAACGGCCTGGACACTCAAGCCGATCTTGCCGTCGTCAACGGTCGGGTGCGAGCCGTGGGCGAACTGGATTCTGGCCCTGCTCGCGCCGTGGTTGATGCCACCGGACTGTTGGTGACACCCGGGTTGGTCGACATGCACACCCACCTCCACCCCACCGGCGGTTTCTGGGGCATGGACCCTGATCCCATTGCCGGGTATACCGGCGTGACGACCTGGGGCGACGCCGGTAGCGTCGGCGCCTACGGGCTGGCCGGACTTCTGGCGGCGCGCACGGATTTTCGGGTTCGAACCGCTGTCCTGTTGCACATCTCCGCCCACGGGCTGTCTGCCAGGACGGGTGAGGCGCGGGATCTGAGCTTCCTGGACGTCGATGCATTCGTGGCCGCGGCCACCCGCCACCCGGATGTGGTGCGCGGTATCAAGGTACGGATGGACGGTTCGACTGTCGGCGACAATGGACTGGAACCACTGCGCATTGCGCTGGCGGCCGGCGAAGCCACCGGGCTGCCGGTCATGATGCACATCGGCGGGGGGCCGTTCACCCTCGACCAGATCGTCGACATGTTGCGACCTGGCGACATCCTGACCCACTGCGCTGGGCGGAGTGCTCGCGGCGTCATCGAGCCGGGTGCAATTCGAGACAGCCTGCGGGCCGCCTACCAGCGCGGGGTGGTATTCGACATCGGACACGGCGCCGGTGGCTTCAGCTTCGAGGTCGCGGAGTCCTACCTCGAGCAATCGTTGCCGCCGCACGTCATCTCCAGCGACCTACACGTGCTCACCGCCAGTGGTCCCGCCTTCGATCTTCCCACCGTGATGGCAAAACTTCAGGCCATCGGCATGCCACTGGTCGAGGTGGTGCGAGCGGTAACGGCCACTCCAGCAAGGACCCTGGGACTGGAGGCCGGAAGTCTGGCCATCGGTTCGCCCGCTGACATCGCATTGTTCCAAAACGTCGAGGGAGAAACGGAACTCGGTGACGTCCATGGAGTCAGGCGCACCGCGACCGAACGTCTGGTGAACGTGGCCACACTAATAGCAGGGCACCCGCTGCCACCGGCATTCCCGCCGGCCCCACCGAGTTGGGTACCGCTGTCCAAGGCTCAGCGGTCAGCGCTTGCCTCCAGGGAGCAGCAGTTACGTGACATGCTCACCAAGCCCCTGGTGCCGATCGAAGGAGTGGCCGATCAGATCCCGCCGACAGCAGCGGATTGATCGTTAACGCCTTCTGGCCGTTCTGCTCAGAATCCGCGTCTGACGTCACGGTCGAAGGGCCAGATCGGCCGCGGGATATTGACGAACGGAAGGGTGAGCAGGTCATGCTGGGCCGGGCCACGAAGGTCAAGGTCGATCAACTCGGCAGCGCTCAACCGATAGGATTCGCGATACTGACCGGCTGATTTGGCCTGCACCACAACAGCATTGTCTACATTGAGACCAACCCGGTCGTAGAGTCTGCGGTCCACCATCGAAACTGCGAACTCGGTGATCACCAGGCTCAGTTCGCCGATTTGCAGCACCGCGGTACGGCCGGCGTTCATCGGAACCGACCGGTCATAGGCCTGCCCATCACAGAGCGTGACCACGGTTCCTCTCACCTGGATCGGAGAGAAGAAGTGCGGCGAAAGGGTACCGCCGACGTCAACTGTCACGCTCGCACCGACGCCGGCCGCACTGCACTTGGCGACCGCGGGTGCATCGGTAATGGAACATAGGGTTGGGCCGCCAACCGGTGCTGCCAGCAACGCCGCCAGCAGCTCCGGACTATCGCCCGTACTACCAGCCGACGGGCTGTCTGCGCCGTCTCCAAGGACCACCGGCCGCCCGGCCCGGTCGATCTCCCTGACCCGGGAAAGCGCCTGCGGGATAGGGGTTTTACTAACCGTGAGCCTCTCCCTGCGATCGAACAGCATGCCGGCGAGCTCATCGGCGTATCGGTCGGCGAGCTCCTGGTCACCGTCGGTGATAACCAGTGTTGACCAGCCGTACTCAGTGACATCAAGCCAAGGCTGGGTCGCGAAGATCGTGGCATCGAGCACCCCAGGTAGTTTCACCAGCTCGTGCAGCCTGGACATCACCTCAGCGACCGGCCCGTTGGTGGTGTCGTGTACCTCCGAGGCGGACATCACCGGAATCTTGCGGTATCCAAGGACCGGCCGCCGAGCACCGGTGATGGCGTCGGCCAGCAGAGTCAGCGCACGATATCCAGTTTGTACCATGTCGACGTGCGGGTACGTCTGGAAGCCAGCGATCATCGGTGTTGCGGCGGCCATCTCGGCGGTGAAGTGCGCATGTAGGTCACAACTGATGGAGACCGGCATTCGCGGGCCCACCAATTTCCGCACCGCACTGAGCAGATCACCCTCGACGTCGTCGCAGCCATCTGCCACCATCGCGCCGTGCAACCGGAGATAAATGCCGTCCACTTGACCGATCACCGGCGCCAACGCGTCCAATACCCTCGACCTGAGCTCCTGGTGCGCCTGCGCCGTGACCCGTGGGCCGCTGTTGCTGCGGGCGTAGAACGTCGGGACCAGCTCGATTCCTCGTTCGGCCGCCACCTGCATAGCGCCTGCGATGCTGTCGTTCTGCCGTCCCACCTCGAAGATGTTGTCCCCGACGTAGAGGCCGCTGCGCTCGTAATCGGCGACGGTACCTTCACCCCCGGAGAATGTATTGCCCTCGCGCGCGAGCCCGGCAAACGCGATCCGGATCATTGAAGTGGTCCTCTCATTGAAGTGGCGCCCTTGTTCAAAGCTATGACAAAGGCCGTAACCGGCTT
>JBBSRY010000328.1:0-4001 GCA_038242595.1 Mycobacteriales bacterium | reverse complement strand
AACTTCGTCAGGGGAGTACCGGTCTGGGCAACATTGATCGCACTGTTCGACGACGACAGGGTGGTGCTGGGCGTGGTGAGCGCGCCTGCTCTGTCCCGTCGCTGGTGGGCAGCCAGCGGGCATGGCGCCTTCACCAGCTTCCAAAACCATCCGCCCAAACCATGCCGAGTTTCTGCGGTCAAGGAACTGAGCGATGCGAGCCTCTCCTTTTCCGAGTTGGCCGAGTGGGAGGCTGCCGGTCGACTCGATCAATTCGTCGACTTGACCCGATCCTGCTGGCGAACCAGAGGGTACGGCGATTTCTTGTCCTACATGTTCGTCGCCGAAGGTGCGGTTGATATCGCCTTGGAACCGGAACTGAACCTCTGGGATGTCGCAGCCCTGGTGCCCATCGTCACCGAGGCCGGCGGCACCTTCACGGGGGTGGACGGCGCAGCCCCATCACAGAGTTCGGCCAGTGCATTGGTGACCAATGGACATCTGCACCAGCAGGTGCTCAGTGCCCTGGGAGTCCAAGCTCACACTGAGGTCTGAAGAGCGGTGTCGCAGGTAAGAAAGAGCCCAAGAAAGCAGACCAGCCACCGCGCCACACAGCGTCAGGTCACGTCCAGATAACGCCCGTCCGGGTACTGTTGTGCCCGTGATCCATCTGTCTCATGTTTCCAAGTCCTACAAGACGTCCACTCGTCCCGCTCTGGACGACGTCACGGTTGACGTCGAAGCGGGTGAATTTGTCTTTCTGATCGGCCCATCCGGCTCCGGAAAGTCAACCTTCCTCAGACTGTTGTTGCGTGAGGAGCTCCCCACGACCGGCGAGGTCGAAGTGGCCCGCAACAACCTGAACAAGCTCCGTCGGTCCAAGATCCCGGGTCATCGTCAGACGTTGGGCTGCGTCTTCCAGGACTTCAGATTGCTGCAGAACAAGACTGTGAGTCAGAACATCGCGTTCGCTCTTGAGGTCATCGGTAAATCGCGCACCCATATCAAAAAGGTGGTGCCCGAGGTTCTGGATCTGGTCGGTCTGGAGGGAAAATCCGGTCGGCTACCCCACGAGCTATCCGGCGGTGAGCAACAGCGCGTCGCGATCGCCCGTGCATTTGTCAATCGCCCGCTGCTACTGCTGGCCGATGAGCCAACGGGAAACCTCGATCCGGACACCAGCGGCGACATCATGCTGCTGCTGGAACGGATCAACCGCACGGGGACCACCGTTCTGATGGCCACCCACGACAATCACATCGTCGACTCGATGCGCCGCCGCGTCATCGAATTACAACTTGGAAAGATCGTCCGGGACGAATCCCGTGGCGTTTATGGCGTCGGTCGCTAACAAGCCGTCAATCTAATTCAGGCAGTTGATGCAGTTTTTGCAGCCGAACGCCAGCACGAGAGGAACAAATGCGAGCCGGATATGTGTTCAGTGAGGTCGCCACGGGCCTGAGACGGAACATCACGATGACAATCGCGATGATCCTGACCACCGGGATCTCCCTGGGCTTGTTGGGAGGCGGGCTGGTAATCGCCCGTATGACCGACAAAATGAAGCAAATTTTTGGCGACAAGGTCGAAGTCACCATTTACCTGACCGATGACCAGTCCCGGACGGATCCGAACTGCACCGAAGCAATCTGCGCCGACCTCCTCCGGGAAATCACCGCTGATCCCGAGGTCGAGGTGGTGGACTACGAAACCCAGGCAGCCGCCTATGAGCGGTACAAGTTGGCCTTCGCCAATCAGCCCGAGTTGATTGAGATCGGTTCTCCTGAGGCACTTCCGGCGTCGTTCCATGTGACCCTGAAGGATCCGGAGCGGTACCAGGTCATCATCGACAAATATCAGGATCGGGCCGGCGTCGACACGGTCAGCGACCAGAGCGCGTTCTTGGAACGATTGTTCTCCCTCCTCAACGGTTTGCGGAACGCGACGATCGCGATCGCCATCGTGCAGGCCGTTGCGGCTTTCCTGTTGATCAGCAACATGGTGCAGATCGCCGCCTACACCCGAAGAACAGAAACAGAGATCATGCGCCTGGTCGGCGCCTCCCGATGGCGAACGCAGTTGCCGTTCATCATCGAAGCGGTGGTGGCGGGTGTCATCGGTGCAGTACTGGCCCTCGGTGGCTTGATCGCGGCGAAAATATTCTTCGTCGACAGAGCGTTGGCGGCACCTATCAGGGCCGGTATTTTGCCGGCCGTTGACGAGTCGTACTTCTTCTACGTCGGTCCGATCCTTGGTGTGGTCGGCGCCGGGTTGGCTGCCGTATCGGCCTACTTCACGCTTCGGCTGTACGTGCGGCTCTGACGTTCTGTCGCGGCAGGTTAGCCTGGACTGGTTATGCCAAAAGAAACTGGGCGCAAGCAGATCGCCTCGAACCGCAAAGCTCGACACGACTACGCCATCCTTGAAACCTATGAAGCCGGCATGGTGTTGACCGGTACCGAAGTGAAATCTCTTCGGGATGGACGCGCCTCGCTGGTCGATGGCTACGCCACCATCTCCGAAGATGAAGTGTGGCTGCGCGGCGTGCACATCCAGGAGTACCTGATGGGGACCTGGACCAATCACACTCCGCGCCGGCCGCGAAAGTTGCTGCTGCACAAACAGGAAATCCGTAAACTTCGCGCGGCATTGAAGGAATCCGGGGTCTCCCTAGTGCCGTTGAGCATGTACTTCCTTGACGGCAAGGCGAAGATTGAATTGGGTTTGGCCAAGGGCAAGAAGTCGTGGGACAAGCGCCAGGACATGGCCAAGCGTGACGCCGATAAAGAGATGGCGAAGGTTGCCGGCCGTCGCTTCAAGGGCATGGAATAAGGACGTGCTCTAGCGCAAAATACTGAGGAGCCGGGAATCGAAGTCTGATGATCACCTAGCATCGGCGACGTGAGCTACCCAGTAGAGATTCCCAGTACCGACATTGCGGTGAGCGCCCTGGAGTTGGTGATGCAGGAAACCGCGCCGGCGATCATGAACCACAGCATGCGGACCTATCTGCACGCCTACTTTGCCGGGCAGGAGCTTGAAATCCCAGTGGATTCGGAGCTGTTGTTCCTGGCCTGCATCCTGCATGACATCGGCACAGCGGGGAAGTACAACGGCAGTCAGCGCTTTGAGGTCGACGGCGCCGACGCAGCAGCCCGGTTCCTGATCGGGGAGGGACTGTCGGAGGCCGGTGCCGACCTGGTGTGGCAGGCAATTGCCCTTCACACCAGCCCCGGAATTGCCGAGCGGCGGACTGGGATTGTACAGCTCACCCGGCTCGGCGTACGGGCTGATTTTGGCGGCCGGCGCTATGGCTCGGCCGACCAGCAGAGCATTGTGGAACGGGCGTTGCCGAGGCTGGACATCGAGGCGGTGCTGGCGAATACGGTGATCCAACAGGCGTTGACCAAACCGGAGAAAGCGCCGCCGGCCAGTTGGCCGGGTCTACTGGTGGCCGAGTTCGGCAGTAATCCGCATCCACCGGGTACGCGTTCACCAGTGTTCTGAAAGCCGCGTGCTCACCGGTAGAGTCAAAGCTTGGGGATTCACCAGCAGCATTGACTGAAAAAATCAGCAGGGAGAACAGCACGTGGTCGTGGCAATGCCGCCGCGGATGCCGCGTGAGGTCTGGGTACTGGTCGCCGGAAGTTTTGTGGTCGCCATCGGGTTCGGCCTGGTGGCACCGGCGCTACCCACCTATGCCAAGAGTTTCGGTATCACCACCACCGCAGTCACCATCATCATTTCGGCGTTTGCCGCCGCCCGGTTATTCTTTGCGCCGCTGGCCGGGCGGTTTTTGCTGCGCTGGTCAGAACGTCCGGTTTACCTCGTCGGTCTTGGCATTGTCGCGGTGTCCAATGTTGCGTTCGCCTTCGCACCGGCCTACGAATGGCTGATCGCGGCCCGAGTACTTGGTGGGATCGGATCGACGATGTTCACCATTTCCAGCTTCGCGCTGCTGGTTCGGGTGACACCGCCGGCGATCCGGGGGCGGGCCTCTGCGTTGTATTCCACCGGCTTTT
>JBBSRY010000327.1:0-4014 GCA_038242595.1 Mycobacteriales bacterium | reverse complement strand
GTCCCGGGTCGGCAACGCCGTCGGACTCACAGATACACCGGCGGCCTTCCCGGCGTTGACCGGTGACGAATTCGGGTGGGCGATCATCGCCGCCTACATCTGGAAGGAGACGCCATTCCTTACGGTGATTGCGCTGGCCGCGTTGGGCAGTGGCGTCGACGACCTGGAGGATGCGGCCCGCTGCCTGGGAGCCCGGCGCTGGCAGCGGCTGCTTTATGTGACGTTGCCCGTGATCGCACCGGCGGTGGCTGGCGGGGCAGTCCTGGTGTTCGCGTTCACCGCGGGGTCCTACGAGGTTCCCTACCTTCTCGGCCGGCCCTTTCCGGCGACCCTGCCGGTGGTGGCGTTGCAGAACTACAACTCCACCGACCTGACGGCCCGACCGCAAGCCTTGGCCATCGCGGTGCTGATCACGTTGCTGAGTGGGTTGATGGTGGCGGCCTATCTTTTCCTTGCCCAGCGACTCGCCCGCAGGCCGCTGTGAAAGGGCAACGACTCCTGGTCGGTCTGCTGTTGTTCGCGGTGCTGCTGCCGCTGCTGCCGTTGTTGGTCTGGGCGGTGTCCGGTCAATGGCGCTACCCCGCGCTGTTCCCGCAGCAGCTCAGCCTGCGCGGACTGAAGTTGCTGGTCGATCCGAAGTCCGACATCCTGCTGGGACTGGTTACCTCGGCAGGTGTCGCCGTGGCCGTCGCGGTCCTGGCCTGCCTGATCGGCTATCCGGCGGGCCGGGCACTCGGGCTCTATCGGTTCCGCGGTCGGCGGGCGGTGCAGTTCCTGCTGCTGGCCCCGGTGATCGTGCCGGGATTTGCGGTCACTCTCGGAATCCAGGTGTTTTTTGTCCGGTACCACCTGTCCGACACCATTCTGGGGGTCATCCTGGTGCAACTGTTGCCCACGGTCCCGTATGCCGCGATCATCCTGGGCGCTGCGTTCGCAAACTTCGACCCGGATTACGAGCGACAGGCCGGGGCGCTGGGGGTCGGTCCGTTGCGGGTGCTGCTGTTCGTGACCGTTCCGCTACTGCGGCCGGCAATCGCGGTCGCCGCCCTGCTGACGTTCCTGATCTCCTGGAGCGAATACATCCTGACGCTGCTGGTGGGCGGCGGGCAGGTGAAGACATTGCCACTGCTGCTGTTCGCCGCGATCGGCTCGTCGGACACCACTGCCGCGTCGGCACTGGCAGTGTTGGTGATCGCGCCGCCACTGCTGCTGGTGCTGGCCGCATCCCGGCTGCTGTCCGGAAGCTCTGGCAGCGCAATCGGTTTCGGTCGGCTGTGACCGGCATGATGATCACCCTCACCGGTGTGTCCAAAACATTCGGTGACACCACCGCCGTGCGCGACCTGACCACGGACATTGCGGCCGGATCGTTCACCGCGCTGCTCGGACCGTCGGGCTGCGGGAAGAGCACCACGCTGGGCATGATCAGCGGGCTGCTGCGCCCGGATGCGGGGGAGATCCTTTTCGACGGTCGGTCGCAACTGGCGGTGCCGGCCGAGCGCCGCGCGGCCGGGTTGGTCTTTCAGAAGCCGCTGCTATTCCCGCATCTGAATGTGGAGCAGAATGTTGCATTCGGGTTGCGGATGCGGCGGCTCAACCGAGCTCAAACCAGGGAACGGGTCGCCGTCATCCTCGAGCGGGTCCAGCTCGGCGCCCTGGCGAAGCGGCGGGTCGGTGAACTCTCGGGCGGGCAGGAACAGCGGGCCGCCCTGGCCCGAGCTCTGGTGCTGGAGCCGCGGGTGCTACTGCTGGACGAACCGTTCTCCCAGCTCGACGCCACCCTGCGAGCCGAGATGCGCTGCTTGGTCAAGGATCTGCACCACGAATCAAAGGTGACTACGGTGTTTGTGACCCACGACCAGGCCGAGGCCGTCGAGGTCGCCGACACCATCGCTTTGATGCTCGGTGGGCGATTGGCGGGGCAGGGGAAACCGGAGATGTTCTACACGACACCGCCTTCGTTGGCCGCCGCTCGATTCTTCGGTGTCACCAACGAACTCCCCGGCGCTGTCCGCGCCGGCATCTTCACCGCTGGCACTGCGGCTCTGCGGCGCCCGACGATGCTGCCCGACGGCCCCGCCGTATTGGCGGTTCGGCCCGAAACCCTGGTGCTGGATAATTCTGGCGTTAATGACGACCGGCTGGACGGGGTGGCAACCGCGGCCAGGTTCGCCGGTACCCACCTCGCCGTTGACGTCCAGCTGGCCGATGGGTCCGTCTTGACCGTGCATGCCGCCCTGTCCACCCCGGTGCCAGTGGGGGCGTCCATTTCGGTGGGAATTCCCAGCGCGGCCGGGGTCGTCCTGGCCGCCGCCACACAGGAACCACCCGGCGACGGCGGAGCCAATGGCTGATCAGCCGACCACCGTTCAATCACGCGCGGCCGCCCGCATCGGCGCCCGCATCGGCGTGGTCGCATCGCCAATTCTGGTGATCCTGCTGCTACCCGAAGTGGTCGGCGCGCTGGCGGCCGGGCGTGCCGGATTCTGGTGGGGGATTGCCACCGCCGTGCTGGTGGGCGGTGTTCCGATCGTTGCCCTGGTACTGGCAAAACTCGCCGGCAGAGTCTCCAGCGTGCACCTACCGGAGGCCAAGGATCGAGCCAGTTTTGTGGCGTTATCCCTTGGCTGCCTGCTGCTGAATCTGTTGCTGCTGTGGGTATTTGCCGCTCCGGTCCCGCTCATCGGGCTACTGCTGGCAACCGGCGCCGGTCTGGTGGTGACCGGTGTGATCACGAAATTCTTGTACAAGATCTCGTTCCACGCCTCGTCCTGGGCAGGTGCGTTCACCTTGCTCACCTTGGCAGCGCCGGTCACCGCGCGGCCGGCGCTGATCCTGGTCGGGGTGCTCGTTGTGGCAGTGATCTGCTGGGCCCGAGTGGCCAGCAACGCGCACCGGCCGGTCGAGGTGGTCACCGGATCTGTCGTCGGCGTCCTGACCGCACTGATATACCTGCCCTGGATGACCTGACAGTTCCTCAGGCGGGGATCTCGAAGATGATCTCGAGTCCGTCCTCGTCATCCCATTGCTCGCCGACTTCGACAAAGTCATACTGCAGGATCAGATTTCGCGACGCTACGTTATCCGGCCCGATGGTGGCCCGCTCTGTTTTCACCTCGACATCCTCGGCAGCTACCCGTATCAGGGTTTCCAAGCACGCTCTGGCATAACCGCGTCGTCGCCGGGCCGGGTCGATCGAATATCCGAGTTCGACCATGCCGTTCTCATCTGGCGGGCCGTGAAAACCAGCGTGCCCCACCACTTCTCGGAGGGCGGGATCCAGTACGGCGCGGGTAATCCACGAACTCTCAGCGGGATCATCCAATAATTGATCACGCCGCATGCGCCAGAGGCTGAGCGCTCCCGGACGGACAAAATATGGCGTCAATACCACTTCACCGGCCTCGTTGGCTCCATCCAGGTCGCCCTGCGCGAGCGCTTGAATGCTGGCAAAGGACAACTCGACCAACTGAACGGGGATCGGCACTAGTTGGAGCTTTCACCACTGCGGCGCCACCGGATACCGGCCTCGACGAAGCCGTCGATATCCCCGTCGAAAACCGCCGATGGGTTACCGACCTCGAAGTTCGTCCGCAGATCCTTCACCATCTGATACGGATGCAGGACATAGGAACGCATCTGGTTACCCCAGGAATTGCCGCCGTCCTTGAGCGCGTCCATCGTTGCCTTTTCTTCTTGGCGACGGCGTTCGAGCAGCTTGGCGGCCAGCACGGTCATGGCGGAGGCGCGGTTCTGGATCTGTGAGCGTTCGTTCTGGCAGGACACCACGATGCCGGTAGGTAGGTGGGTGATCCGCACCGCGGAGTCGGTGGTGTTGACGCCCTGACCGCCGGGGCCGGAGGAGCGATAAACGTCCACTCGCAGTTCTTTTTCATCGATGTCCACGACGTCGGTGGAAGTCACCACCGGCAGCACCTCGACGCCGGCAAAGGAGGTCTGCCGGCGGCCCTGGTTGTCGAACGGAGAGATCCGCACCAACCGGTGCGTGCCCTG
>JBBSRY010000326.1:0-4016 GCA_038242595.1 Mycobacteriales bacterium | reverse complement strand
TGGCCGCGCTGGCCGACGGATCCATGGCCGCCCGGATAGCGCAGGCGGCCGATGCACGAGACCTGTTGATTGCCAAGCGTCGTCAGCCCATCACCGGTGTCAGTGAATTTCCTAGCGATGGTGAACGGTTACCGATCCGGGAGCCAAAGGCGCCGGTGGCCGCGCGAGGTCCGTTGGTACTGCGGCCCTATGCGGAGCCGTTCCAGACCCTGCGGGACGCGCCGCCGACCGGGAAGGTATTCCTGGCGACGTTGGGTACGGTCGCCCAGCACACCGCTCGAGCCACCTTTGCCGGCAACCTGTTTGCCGCCGGCGGGGTGTCCACCGTGGTGGCCGGCAGCACCTGCGGAACCGATGATGTGGTGGCCAAGTTCAGTGAAAGTGGTTGCGCGGTAGCCTGTGTGGCCGGCACCGATGGCGCCTACGCTGCATCGGGGCCGGAAGTGGTGGCCGGTTTGCGCGAGGCCGGGGCGCGGTGGGTCATCCTGACCGGAAAAGCTGCTGCTGCATTTCCTGCCGAAGGCACACAACCAGATGATTCTCTGGCCATCGGAGCCGATGCGTTGGCGTTCCTTCACCGCACCCGCGAGCAGCTGCAGGAGAACTCATGAGCATTCCAAAATCCTTTGCCGGTCTTGATTTCTCCACTTCCGCCAGCTCGGCCGGGAGCCCGGCAAACACCGAGCCATGGCACGCACCGGAGGGCATCGACATCCAGGGGCTGTACACCGCCAAGGATCTCGATGGGCTGGACGCGCTCAACACCTACCCCGGTTTGGCCCCGTTCCTGCGCGGCCCCTACCCCACGATGTACACCACGCAGCCCTGGACGGTGCGGCAATATGCCGGCTTCTCCACGGCGTCGGAGTCGAACGCCTTTTACCGTCGCAATCTCGCGGCCGGCCAAAAGGGTCTGTCCGTGGCATTTGACCTGGCCACCCACCGCGGGTACGACTCGGATCATCCTCGCGTCAGCGGTGACGTCGGAATGGCCGGGGTCGCCATCGATTCGATCTACGATGCCCGTCAACTCTTCGATGGCATTCCATTGGACCAGATGTCGGTGTCGATGACGATGAACGGCGCTGTGCTGCCGGTGCTCGCACTGTATGTGGTGGCTGCCGAGGAGCAGGGGGTGTCACCGGATCAGTTGGCCGGCACCATCCAGAACGACATCCTCAAAGAGTTCATGGTCCGCAACACCTACATCTATCCGCCGAAACATTCGATGCGGATCATCTCCGATATTTTCTCCTATGCCGCGGCGAAAATGCCGAAATTCAACTCGATCTCGATCTCCGGCTACCACATCCAGGAAGCCGGCGCCACCGCCGATCTGGAACTTGCCTACACCCTGGCCGACGGCGTGGAATATCTGCGCGCCGGCCTGGCCACCGGCATGGACGTGGACACCTTTGCGCCGCGGTTGAGTTTTTTCTGGGCGATCGGGATGAACTTCTTCATGGAAGTGGCCAAAATGCGTGCTGCCCGGGCGATCTGGTCCCGCCTGGTGCACGATTTCAAGCCCCAGAACCCCAAATCACTATCCCTGCGCACCCACTCACAAACCTCCGGTTGGTCACTGACCGCCCAGGATGTCTACAACAATGTGGTGCGCACCTGCGTCGAAGCGATGGCGGCCACCCAGGGCCACACCCAGTCGCTGCACACCAACGCGCTGGACGAAGCGATAGCTCTGCCGACCGACTTCTCCGCCCGCATCGCGCGGAACACTCAGCTTCTGCTGCAACAGGAATCGGGCACCACCGGCATCATCGATCCGTGGGGTGGCTCCTACTACGTCGAGAAGTTGACCCACGATCTGGCCAACAAGGCCTGGGCGCATATCCAGGAAGTAGAAAAAGCCGGCGGGATGGCGGCAGCCATCGAAGAGGGTATCCCCAAGATGCGCATCGAAGAAGCCGCCGCGCGCACCCAGGCCCGGATCGACTCCGGCGCCCAGGCCGTCATCGGTGTCAACACATTCGTGCTGGACAACGAAGACCCACTCGATGTTCTCAAGGTTGACAATCGCGCCGTGCTCGCCTCCCAAAAGGAGAAGCTGGTCCGATTGCGCGAAGAACGCAACAGCAAGGATGTTGAGAAGGCGCTACATGCATTGACCGAATCCGCGTCGCGGGGTGGCACGACCACTGCTGGCAACCTGGACGGCAATCTGCTCGGACTGGCCATCGATGCGGCCCGCGCCAAGGCCACCGTGGGTGAAATCTCCGACGCGCTGGAGAAGGTGTATGGCAGGCACACCGCGGTCATCCGTACCATCTCAGGCGTGTATCGCAACGAGGTAGGCAAATCCGCAGCGGTGGACAAGGTGCTGGCCGCCACCGCCGAGTTCGAGGAGAACGAGGGTCGCCGCCCCCGCATTCTGGTCGCCAAGATGGGCCAGGACGGACATGACCGCGGGCAGAAAGTTATCGTCACCGCTTTTGCCGATCTCGGATTCGATGTCGATGTCGGACCGCTGTTCTCCACCCCGGAGGAGGTGGCCAAACAGGCTGTCGACGCCGATGTGCACATCGCCGGGGTCTCCTCGCTGGCAGCCGGGCACCTCACTCTGGTTCCGGCACTCAAGCAGGAACTGGCCAAAGCCGGACGTCCGGACATCATGATCGTGGTCGGCGGCGTCATCCCGCCCGGCGACATCCCGGAGTTGTTACAAATGGGGGCGGCCGCCGTATTCGGCCCCGGTACGGTGATCGCCACCGCAGCGCTTGATCTACTGACCCGGTTGGCAGCGCAACTCAAGCACCCGGTTTCGGCCTGATAGTGGATCCAGTCGCGCTGGCGCAGGATGTTCGTCTCGGTTCCCGGTCGGCGATGGCCAGAGCCATCACCCTGGTCGAGTCTCGGCGTCCTGATCATCGGGTGTCGGCTCGCACCCTCTTGGCGATTCTCACCCCGGAAGCCGGAACGTCTTGGCGAGTAGGCATTTCCGGGGTTCCGGGTGTTGGTAAGTCAACCTTCATCGAATCGTTGGGGAGCAGTCTGACCGCGCAGGGACATCGGGTCGGGGTGTTGGCTGTCGACCCGTCGAGTATCCGCACCGGCGGCAGTGTGCTCGGCGACAAAACCCGGATGGCGAAACTGGCCGCCGACGACAATGCTTACATCCGGCCCTCCCCCACCGCCGGCACTTTGGGCGGGGTGGCTCGCGCAACCGCGCAGGCCATCACCGTGCTCGAGGCGGCCGGTTACGACGTGGTGCTGGTGGAAACCGTGGGCGTCGGACAGTCGGAGATCACCGTCGCCGGCATGGTGGACAGTTTCGTGCTGCTCGCACTGGCCCGCTCCGGTGATCAACTTCAAGGCATCAAAAAGGGCGTGCTGGAGATCGCCGACATCATCGCGGTCAACAAAGCCGATGGTGACCACCTCAAAGAGGCCAAGGCGGCGGCTCGGGATTTGAGTAGCGCGCTGCGACTGGTGCATTCCGGTAGTGACGGCTGGTTGCCGACGGCGATCACCTGCTCCGGACTCACGGGCGGCAATGTTGACTCGGTCTGGGCGGCCGTCGGTAAACATCGGGCTTTCCTCGGAGAGGCCGGATTGAACACCAAACGGGCTGGTCAGCAGTGGTCGTTCACTCAGGCCATGGTCCGGGACGAACTGTTGGAACGGTTGCGGCGCTCACCCGGGGTGGCCGGTGTCACGGCCGAAGTACAGGCAGCGGTGTTATCCGGTGAGTTGGCCGCGGTGACAGCTGCGGACCGGATCATGGAAGCATTCGATGCCGGGCACCGCTCACTGGATTTGTAACGAATTCCCCGCTGGACAGGTGGGGTGGCTCCGTCATGACTTCGATGCACCACAATGGACGGGTGCCCGAAGCTTCGCGAACCCCGCAGCGACCGACGCCGCCGCCGTCGGGACAGTTGCCGTCGGGACAGTCGTCGTCGGGGCAGTCGTCGTCGGGACAGTCGTCGTCGGGACAACAACTGTCGGGACAACAACTGTCGGGGCAGCCACCGTATCCGAGCCGAACCATCGCCGGCCGG
>JBBSRY010000325.1:0-4022 GCA_038242595.1 Mycobacteriales bacterium | reverse complement strand
TGCTCGATCTCAAACCCATGATCGACGACAAACCGGACGCCGAAACCCTCGACAGCGCGGCCGCAACAGTGAGTTTCGACGACGTTCGGTTCTCCTATCCACGTGCCGAAGAGGTGTCGTTGGCCTCCCTTGAGGACGTCGCGGTGCTCGATCAATCGGCCTCCGCCGAGGTGCTCAAGGGAGTCAGTTTCACCGCCAATCCTGGCGAAATGGTCGCTCTGGTGGGGCATTCCGGCGCTGGAAAGACGACGATCAGTCAGCTGTTGCCGCGCATCTACGACGTCCGGTCCGGCGCAATCCGCATCGGCAACCAGGACATCAGAGATGTCACCCAGCAGTCTTTGCACGATGCGATCGGTGTGGTCAGCCAGGATGCGCACCTGTTTCACGACACCATCAAAGCAAACTTGTTATATGCCAAACCCGATGCCACAGATGCACAAATATGGACGGCACTGACCGCGGCGAACATCGCCGACAAGATCAGCGAACTGCCTGAGCAGCTTGAAACACTGGTCGGCGACCGCGGCTATCGGCTCTCCGGTGGTGAGAAACAGCGGGTGGCGATAGCGCGTTTACTACTCAAGGCGCCGCGCATCGTGATTCTGGACGAAGCCACCGCGCATCTGGACAGCGAGAGTGAAAAGGCAGTCCAGGATGCATTGGCGGTCGCGTTGCAGGGACGGACTTCCATCGTGATCGCGCATCGACTGTCCACCATTCGCGCCGCCAACCAGGTTCTGGTGATCGATGACGGCCAGATAGTGGAGACCGGAACTCACTCGTCGCTGGTGAAACAGAGTGGGGCGTACGCCGAGTTGTACCGGACCCAGTTCGCCGGAAACGATAATTTCTCGGACAGTGCGGCACCGGACAGCCCGGCGCAGGACAGTGCGGCACCGGACGCCGAACAAGCCCCGGCCAGCACTGTAAGGGGATAGTGGAAAATGCGCGATACCACCGGCCGGAAGCTGATCGCCTCGAACAAGAAGGCACGCCACGACTACCTGATTCTGGACACCGTAGAAGCAGGGATCGTCCTTACCGGCACCGAGGTCAAGTCCCTGCGTGAAGGTCGCGCCTCGCTGATCGAGGGATACGCGACCATCACCGAGGACGAGGTCTGGCTCCGCGGGGTGCACATCTTGGAGTATCTGCAGGGAACGTGGACAAACCATGCCGCCAGGCGGCCGCGCAAATTGTTGTTGCACCGCAGGCAGATCACCAAGTTGGCCGCCGAATTACGCGACGGTGGACATGCGTTGGTACCGCTGAGTCTGTACTTTCTGGATGGTAAGGCCAAAGTCGAATTAGCCCTGGCCAAGGGCAAGAAGACCTACGACAAACGTCACGCACTGGCCGACCGCGATGCCGCTCGGGAGATCGAGCGAGAGGTGAGTCGCCGCTACAAGGGTCGCCGCTGATACTCCTGCTGTTCGGGCCAGATCGGTGTGGACGGCCGAGCAAAGGCCCGCTCCACCCGCATGACCAACCCGGCTGAAATCACGGTGAGCCGATCCTGCTGCGCAGGCAGGGCTGCACCAGGATGGGCACTCTCATCCTGGTTGGCTCGGTGCAACCTCAGACGAGTCATGATCATCCTTCCGAGTTAGCTTCGTCGCTGCTCTCGGCCGACCTGGCCGGACCGGCGAAGAATGCTGCAAGGTGACTATCGAGGGGGTAGAAGTTCTCCTCTTGGCCGTCCGGAACAGCGCTCAGAGTGCGCCCGATGAACTCGATGAGCGGCTCTGGAAAGGCAAAGAATTGGGAGATGCCGGACGGATGGATCAGTCCGATGATCACTCCGAAGGGATGCGGCCTGATCCGCACGTCTCCGATTCCGACGGAAAACAGCAGTCCCGCGCGTAATAGATCACGGGAGAACACCCAGGTCACCGAAGGTGTGCCGGGCATGCTGAGAACCATTTGGACGGTGTACGGCTCTTGGGGGTTGTACTGGAAGTCCGCAGTCACGCTCACACCCTGATCGGCGTCGAGCAGGGTCAAGGTGGTGCTGACGACGATCAGAGAACCGAAGCTCTGGTCTACCTCTTGGCTGTTCAGGGTCATGATGTCTTTTTCTGTGGATACAGCGTGATGATGTGTCGGCCTATGGTCAACACATCGGGAAGTGCCTTGGGAGCCCCCGCTCCACGCGGCGAAGGGGGCAAAAGGCCGATGGTGAGTGCCGAAACCCAATTCACACCGGCCCCGGTCTCTGCGAGGGACTTATCGGACGGACCGCTGTACTGGGGCACTGCCGGCGGGGCAATACGATCGACCGGCGGTGCGTTCGGAGACAGCAGACCCGGGTTGGCAGGTGCAGCCGGTGTTGACGGTGCAGGTGTTGACGGTGCACCCGGGGTGGATGGTGTGGAGGGTGTTGCCGGGATCAACGGGTTGATGGGCTCGGTCGGAATAGTCGGGTCGGTCGGGTTTTCCAGCATGGTGCCGGTCGGAGTGTTCGGGACGGTGCATTCACCGGAACCAGCACCCAACACACCAATTCCATTGCCGCATACGACAACCGGCAGGCTGATCACGGAAGACCCGGCCGGCTCGTCACCGGTCGTTGCGGCGCATTCGGCGCTGGCTTCATCCAGCAGTCCCACACCGTTTCCGCAGACGTTCACCGGGATGTTGATCAGGCTGTCTCCAGATCCAGCTTCGGGGGCTTCGTCGGCCGGATCGTTGGCGACCGCTACGGCGTCGCCACCTACGCCAACCGCGTTGTCGGTGATGGTGATAGGCACCGAGATCAACGGTGCTTCGGCGGGAGCCGCGTCGGATTCCGATCCGATCTGGACGTCGGCGACGACGTCGAGTGCGGCGTCACTGTCCATATTTCCGAGAATGCCGCCGACCAATTCGCCGACCGGATTATCGTCGCCGAGCAAGGTGATGGCGTTGCCAGAAATGTCGACGGGAACTGAAATAAGGGTGGTGTCACCCACGCTGACCGAGACATCGGCAGCCACATCATCATTGATGGTGGTCTCGTCGGCGGATGCCAAACCAGCGCCCAGGACGAGCAAGCCACCGCTGAGAACTGCTACTTGCAGCCCTCGCTTGAGCCATGCGTTCATGAGAAATTCTCCTTGAGTGTCAAACACGAATGTGAAGACTTCAGCGGGTTCTCCGATGACGGAGGCCGCTACCTGGCACCGATGCGTGAGCTCAATTGGCTCGGCAATACCGGTGACTCAAGGAAAACGATTAGTCAGGTGCGAAGGATGGCTCGTCGGCACGAGCCTGCAAAGAGGCTTCCTGGTCCGACGTCAAAGCAGCCAAAAACAGCTTCTGTTGCAACGCTTGTGAGGTCCCCAGTGTGGCCGGCTGCTGGTTGCCGCCGCCGTCTCCGGAAGCTCCGGAGGACGAACCCGGCGCGGTGATAGAACTGGTCGGCGGCGATGGCGGACCAGTGGGAGAGGGCGAATGGCCACTCGAGGTCGGCGCGGAGGTCGGCGCCGGCGCGCCGGAAGCGCTGCTGGTGGCCAGAGCTTGACCGACGGCTCCGCTGGTTACACCGAAACCAGCTGTGCCATCAGATGTCTCGGTGAGACTGAAATCAACCGTTGCGGCCGGCGAGAACGAATCCAACAGCAGCGATAGCGCAGACGAACCCGTGGCCTTGCCGATGAGCCCAACGTCGCCGGGGAGTTGAGCTCCCGGGGCAATTAGGTCCACGTCAATGTCAGCTCCAGTAACACCGGGAACGCCAGCACCAGGAAGGCCCGGCAGGCCGGAAAGACTCGGTGCCCCAGGCAATGTCGGGGTAACCAGTTCCACGATCGGATCGATCACCGGGGCGGCGGCATCACCGACAATGTCGGTAATGGGGGATAGCGCATAGGTGACCGGATCCAACACCGGCGTCACGGAATCGAGAATTGGCTCGACGATCTGACCTGCAGCTTCGGTCACCGGGGCGACGACTTGCTCAACGACTTGCTCGACCACCCGCTCCACGACTTGCTCGACCACCGGGGCGACAATCTGCTCCACGACGGGCTCGACAACCT
>JBBSRY010000324.1:0-4031 GCA_038242595.1 Mycobacteriales bacterium | reverse complement strand
ACCGGCGCACCGTCAGCACCGCGTACTGCTGACACCGCCACCGCGAGGCGCACCTCTCGCCCACTGGGGTGCGCCGCGAGCGCCTCGTAATGAATACTGCCCGGGCTGACACTTCTAGGGCCGATATTGCTGTCGTGACCGCCGGCGGTAGTGCCATCAGCGGTGCTGAGTTCGCTGTCTTCGGTCCGGCCACCGGTGCGGGTGAGCCCCATCGCCGCTGCCGCCCGAGGCGCCGACGCCGACGTCGGCGTCATCAGATCGGCCAAACCTGTTCCGAGCAGCGCAGATTCTGACTGGCCCACCATCTCTTGGATTGCCCGGTTGACCCGGATCATTTTTCCCTCCGCGTCGGTGAGCACCATTCCAACAGCGTTGTCTTCGAAGGCCCGCCGAAACCGCTCCTCGCTCTCGACGAGTGCTCCGAACAGCCCGGCGTGGTCGATCGCCACCCCGGACAGGTGCGTGAAACGCTCCACGAGCCGCTCCTCCCGCGGTGGTGGGCGATGCGGGTGATCGTGGTAGACCGCGAATGTCCCGACGGTGCCGCTCCGTCCACGGATCGGGCTGGACCAGCAGGAGCGAAGACCATGTGTCCGCGCGAGTTCGCGAAATCCCAGCCACCGCACATCCGATGAGATGTCTTCGGCGACAACAGGTATCCCCAGATGGGCTGCCGTTCCGCAGGAGCCGGTGTCCGGCCCGATCACGAGTCCATCGATGTAGGCGGAGTAGGTGGGTGGCAGTGACGGAGCCGCGCCGTGGCGCAGTGTCGAGGTGGCCGGGTCGAGCAGCAGAATCGAGCAGCGACTGCCCTGGATCAGCTCTTCCAACGACACTGCGACGCGGGTCAGGATATGGCGCAGCGGCGCGCCGGCGGCGATCAACTCGAGTACCACGGTTTGGCGACGCAGCAGCTCGATGCTGTCGGCGTGGTCCAAATCGAAGAGGCCGGAGTCGCACGAACCCGGTTCGGCCACCGCAACGCAAGCGCCGCCGGTAGCGCTCAACTCATCCGTGTGCATTGCCCGGCTCCAGCCGATAGCCAACGCCTCGCAGGGTTTGCAACATGGTCCTTCCGCCTGCCTGCTCCCCCAGCTTGTGGCGCAGCCGGTGTACGTGCTCGGTCACTGTCGCCTCCCCTTGCCAACCTTTGCCGCTGCCCCAAACATTGCGCAGCAGCTGGGCTCTGGTGAAAACCTGCCGTGGATGACGGGCAAAAAACGCCAGCAGATCGAACTCCTTGGCAGTCAGTTCCACCACTGCCCCGTCGATGGTGACGTAGCGACTGCTTTCATCGACCCACAGCCCGCGGTGTGGTTGGACCGCGACCTGTCCGGATCGCGCGCGGCGCAGCACGGAGCGCACCCGCGCTGCGAGCTCGCCCGGCGAGAAGGGTTTGACCAGGTAATCGTCGGCTCCCAGATCCAGACCGACGATCCGATCGGTCTCGCCGCTGCGGCCGGACAGCACAATGATGGGCAACGGTTCGGTGGTACTTGACTTCTCCCGATCGCGCACCGTGCGCAGGACGTCGAGGCCACCGATACCGGGAAGCGAGAGATCGAGCACGACCAGGTCGGGCCGCTCGCGCTCGATGCTTTCCAGTGCGGCGGAGCCATCGGCTGCCTGCGAGACGACGAACCCATCGGCCTCCAACTGCCACGACACCACGGTGCGAACCCGCTCATCGTCATCCACCACGAGCACGAGCGAATCTGCGCTATCGCCCATCCAAGTTCTCCTCTATCGCGGGAATGACGGTGGTGTCGTTGGCTGCGGCGCCGAACCCGATGGTGTCAGGGTGATAAATCCGGCGCTGCCCGTGGTTGAACCCGATGGTGCCCGGTTCAACCACGCGTGGCAAGCCCCGGCCGGCGAGCGTGGCGGCCATTGTCAGCGCCGCCAGCCCTCCCGGCCATCACACCTGTGATCTCTGTGCAGTTGGTGCGGCGGCGTAGTTGGTACGGCGCCGCCTCAGCTGGCGTTAACTTTGGGCATGATCTCCTCGGCCAGGCGCTTGATGTCGTCGAGAGTTTTAGCGGTAGGGACGTCCCGGAACGGCGGCCACAGCAGTGGCATCGTCATGCCTGCCTCCTTATAACGCTTGAGCATGTCCTCGACCTGCTGGGCATTGCCCACCAGGAGATTCGATGCCTTCCCCGCTGGTGTCTGGTCCACCGCGTCCTCGGTGATGACGAACCAAATCATGCTGCAGACATCGAAGTCCGCTGGCAGGGTTTTGTCGAGTTCGTTGAGCTCACGCTCGATCTCGCCCTTCCACCGTTTGATGTCCGCCGGGGAATCCTGGATACCGATCCAGCCGTGCAAACCGTATTTCGCCACCCGCCTGGCCGAACGCCGCGCTTCCTTCAGCCCAGAAAAATAAATCGGCGGGCCGGGTTGCTGGAGCGGCTTGTGGCCAAAACCGCAGAGCTCGAAGTCGGCAAACTCGCCGTGGTACTCAAAAAGCTCATTGGACCAGATGCCCTGCATGATCTCGATCGTCTCGCGCACGTGGCCGTGTCGACGCGGGAACAGATCGGTGGCGCTGGCGGCCGCGAACTCCTCGGGCATCCAGCCGGAACCAACACCGACATTGAGCCGGCCACCGGACAGATGATCCTGGGTGGCAAGTTCGGCAGCCAGCAGAGCCGGTGCCCGGTAAGGGGTGTCGATGATGCTCATACCGATCCGAAGCTTCGTTGTCTTCGCGGCCAGCCAGGGGATCAGCGGCATACCCTGGAACCATTTGCCTCGAGAGATGACCGGCATACCCGGCGGGAAATCGGTCATCATGCCGAACGGAAACTGCATCTCCGCACGGTCGGAGGACTCCGGGACGACAATGCGATCGAGGGTCCAGACAGAGTCGAAGTCAAGCTCCTCGGCGGTGGCAGTAAGGTCCTCGAGTTCCTTGAGGGTCACCTCGTCGCGAAAGTTCGGAAGATACAGAGCGAGCTTCATGTGGTCGGTCTCCCTTGGGTCATCTTTGACCGGTCCTGATATGGCCATTCCGTTGCTGGGTAGTGCCCGCCGGGCCGATGGGCCCAGCGGGCACTGGGACGTACTTTGCCCCGGCCATCTCAATTCGACCTCACGTGAATATCAACGCCCCATCAACGGCGACGGTCCTCGAACGCAGTGTTGCCACATGCGGCGCATCCACCGATTGACGTGCCGGCCCCTACGACTATGTTTCGTGCATCGGCCCTGTCGTCCGCCGGCTCCGGTCGTGGACCGACGAAGCGATCCGTCCGACCTGAATTCTCTTGCATGATGACCTGGCGAGGAAACCCACATTGTCTGACATCCTTTGGAGCCCAACAACATCTCGCATCGACAACTCTGCGCTACGGGAATATCTGAATTGGCTGGAGAAGCGCGAGGGACGGCCATTTGTTGATCACGAGGATATGCATGCCTGGTCGGTGCAGGATCTGGACCGGTTCTGGATTTCCTTGATCGACTACTACGGGGTTGATTTCTCCGCGCCGTGGACGCGGGTGCGCACCGACCAGCCGATGCCGCACACCCGCTGGTTCACCGATGCGCGTCTGAACTGGGCGCATCATGTACTGCGCAAGGGTGCCGACGACGCACCCGCGCTATTGTGCGTCCAAGAGGGTGCAGTGCCATCTCACGAGATCACCTTCGGCGCCCTACGACGCTCGGTGGCGGCGGCAGCCGGATGGCTCCGACGATCCGGGGTACGTCCGGGCGACCGGGTCGGGGCCTACCTGCCCAACACCGAGCATGCCGTCATCGCCTGTCTTGCCGCGGCTGCGGTCGGCGCGGTGTGGGCATGCTGTTCACCGGATTTCGGCGCCGAAGGCACCATTGGCCGGCTGGCCCAACTCGAACCAACCGTGCTCATCGCCACCGACGGCTACCACTGGAACGGTAAGGAAATCGACCGGGCCGAGGTCGTGGAGCAGCTGCGCGAGAATCTGCCGACGGTGCGGCATTTCGTTCATGTCCCCTATGTGTTCGACCGCCGGCAGCCGGCCGGGTCCACACCGTGGGTGGAATTT
>JBBSRY010000323.1:0-4033 GCA_038242595.1 Mycobacteriales bacterium | reverse complement strand
CGTCGCCCAGGGCACCTCCGATATGGCCAACAACGGCTGGCAGGGCCGGTTCAACATCAACCCGGTGCCAACGGCCGACCCGAATCTGATCGGCAAGATCATCTCCTCCGATCCGACGGCCGGTGCGCTGATCCCCTTCAACGCCAGAGTCACTCTCTCGGTCTATGTAGCGGCGCCGCAAACCCCGCAGCCCACTACGCCGCCGACCGGTGACGATGACGATGACGGTCCGCCACCGACGGGCGGCATCGGGGGCGGCTGATCTCTTCAGTTGATGGCGGCCCCGACTTCATCTGAAGTCGGGGCCGCTGTTGTCCATGCAAGGTTGCCGATCACTGAACCCGGGCCACAGCATCCGGACAGTTCGCTGACAGACAAACCTGACACAACTCCGAGCGCGGGCGCAGAGCGCCCTCATGGAAACCACACATTCGAGGGCCAAGTTTGACCTATGAGCGAGAACAACAACCCGGAGTTCCGGCCGCAGCCCGACGGCCACAGTGACGACAACTTTTCTTCCTCCAGTGCTTCTGCCGACCGTGATCCTGCCGAATCCGGGTTGGCAATCCCGGACCCGCAGGCCGGTCAGTTGGATGCCGACCTACCGGAGATCGGGGACACCGACTCGTCGGTTACCTATCCGCCCACCTATCCGAGCCCGGCCGACCGCAATCCCACCGTCTTCAACACACCGGTTATCCAGGCCCCGAGCCAGCCCCAGCCGGCTGATCGGCCGACTGTGAGTAACGCCGACACCGGACCTATCCGTTACCACCCCACACCCGGATCGCACCCGGTGCAGCCATCGGCGATGCCCGTGGCCGGACCCACCGCGGCGCCGGCCCCGATGCCACATCCGCAGAACAACCCAATGCCGATCCCGATGCCGCACCCGCAATCCCAGCCCGGTACCGGTACCGCATCGTGGTCGCCGCACCAGCACGGAATCTGGTCATCGGAGAATACCGGCCAATTCCGCGCCGCCGGCGCGACACAGGGTTCCTACGGGCAGCCCCAGCAACACAGCCGGTCACACGGAAGTCAGCAATACGCCGGGCAGCCGGGCCCGGCCCAGCCGCAGTACTTCAGGCGCCCCACCGACACCAGGGCAATCGGCTCCTATTCACTGCCGGGATCTGGCGGCACTGCGGTCATGCCACGACTGACCGCCCAAAAAGAGGACGGTAGAGCACGTCGCTCTGTAGTGCTGGTCGCAGCTACCGTAGTTCTTGCCCTCGGGGCCGGAATCGGCGGTGGATTCATCGGCGCCAATATCTCCGACTCGCGAACCGCCACGGCCACCGCGGCCACTGATACCTCACTCACCCAACAAAGCGCAGCAGAGACGGCCAGCGCCAATGCTCCCGTCGGGAGCGTGGAACAGGTTGCCGACAAGGTTTTGCCCAGCGTTGTCTCGGTCATCGCGGTGTCCGACACCAGCGGTGGCGAGGGATCCGGCGTCATCCTGACCGGAGACGGCTACATCCTGACCAACAATCACGTTGTCACTGGCGCCACCGATCTGACCGTCCGGTTCAACGACGGCAGCACCGCCACCGCCAAGATCATCGGGACCGACCCGACCAGCGACCTGGCAGTCATCAAGGTTGAAGGCGTCAGCGGTCTCATCCCGGCCACCCTCGGCACCTCAGCGGATCTGGTGGTCGGTGAGCAGGTGGTGGCCATCGGCACCCCTCTTGGCCTGTCCGCCACCGTCACCACCGGCATTGTTTCGGCGCTGAACCGGCCGGTCCGTACGGCCAGCGAAGATTCCGGCCAGCAGCAGCAACTGCCCGGCCAACAGGGCCAGTCGACCACCGCCTCCAGCGATACCGTCCTGAACGCCATCCAGACCGATGCGGCCATCAACCCGGGTAACTCCGGTGGCCCGTTGGTCGATATGGACGGCAAGATCGTCGGTATCAACTCAGCGATCGCCTCGCTGTCCAGGGATTCGACCAGCCAATCCGGATCCATCGGGGTCGGGTTCGCCATCCCGATCGACTCCGCGGCCCGGGTGGCTCAGGAAATCATCAAAAACGGTGCAGCCACCCACGCCGTGCTCGGCGCCTCGGTTTCCGATGCCACCAGCAAAACGCTGATCACCACCGGAGCCCAGATCGGCGATCTGACCGCCGGCGGACCGGCTGCGGCAGCCGGTCTTCAGGTTGGCGATGTCGTCACCAAGATCAACGGCGTTCCGATCGAGTCGTCCGATGCACTGGTGGCCACCATCCGCTCATCCGCGCCGGGCGAGCAGATCGAGGTTACCTTGCTGCGTAACAACTCCACCGAGACCGTGACCGTCACGTTGGGGACAGCCACAAACTAAGGGTAATGCCCCGCCAGGGCGTCCGGGTCTTCTTGATCTGGGCGCCCTGACCCCGTTCTCACTTCTTACAGAGCCGAGCGGCGGAGCATCTCCACCTCATCCTCGAGCACTTCAACGGCGTCCATCGCCTCCGCAAATCCGCACGTGGCCAACCAGGTGGCGAGCATCCGATGGCCGCCCTGGGTCAGGACCGACTCCGGGTGAAACTGCACACCCTCAATGTTGAATTCCCGGTGCCGCAGCCCCATGATGACGCCGCCAGCGGTCCGGGCGGTGACTTCGAGAACGGCCGGCACCGTGCCATCCACAATGGCCAGTGAGTGATACCTGGTGGCAGTGAACGGATGTGGCAATCCGGCAAACACACCGAGCGAATCGTGGTACACCTGCGAGGTCCGGCCGTGCAGCAACTCCGGCGCTCGGTCGACAACGCCGCCATACACCTCGGCAATGGCCTGATGCCCGAGACAAACACCGAGTACCGGCAATGTGCCTTCGCAGTAACGAATCATCTCCTCGGTAACACCGGCATCAGCGGGGGTGCCTGGTCCAGGAGAGAGCAGCACCCCCTGAATATCAAGGGTCGCCACTTCGTCCGGGGTGATTTCGTCGTTACGACGGACGATGCAGGTAGCTCCGAGCTGTTCCAAATACTGGACCAGATTGAAAACAAACGAGTCGTAATTGTCGACCACCAGTATCCGCACCCCGGGGGAGGACCGCGCTGAAATTTCCTCGGCGGGCTGCGCTGCTGGTTCCGTCGTTGTGCTCACCGGACCAGCTTTCCAGATCAACTGGTCCGGTAGCCAGTCAGCGCGGAACTACTGACTGACCTCGACCTGATCGAAGGGGAGATACGGTTCGGCCCACGGGAAGATGACAAAAAACAGCAATGCGGTGACCGCCAGGAAGAGCACCAGACAACCGAATATTTTGGCTGCCGTCGGGCCGGGCAGAATGCGCCAGATCCAGCTGTACATCGGCTATACCTCGTTCAATTCCGGCGGGACGAAACCGTCCGCCTTGGCGTAACTCGTGACCAGGACGCCGTGCACGATCATCCGTTCGGCATCGGAGAACTGGGGGTGGCAGGTGGTCAGCGTGATGATTCGCTGGGTCGCGGCTGCCAGTGCTTCCGGTCCGGCCGCATTGACCCGCGGGACCGGCAGTACCTGGGCGTAGTCGCTGGGCAACGTAATTTCCCGGCCCGGCAGTCCGGCATATTCGCCGTCCAGGGGTTTGACGTCGCCGCATTCGGCTCGTGACGCCGGATTCCAGTTCGCGACCTCGTCCGGCATGGGCAGGAGTCGATAGACAAACCAGTCGTCCTGGGTTTCGATGATCACCGAATCGCAGGACGAGAGGGTGCCGAGGGCGTTGAACGGCGACCCCTTGGAAACCCGGTGTCCAGCGACAGCGAAATTGCCGACTTCACCCGGGTACTGGCTGTCCTCGTAATGACCGGGGCTGCCGTAGAGGTCTTCTACCGTGGTGCCTTCAACGATCGTGTACTCATAGTCCGATCCGAGTGCTGGGATGAAAATCTTGGCGAATCCCTCTCCGATGGTGGTGTCGTAATTGCGTTCCCGTTCGGCCGGGTCCACTACCTGCGCGGCCGGCTCCGGCGCCGGCGGTGGCGCGCTGGTAGCGGTCGTCTCCGGCGCGCTGGAGCCACTACTGGCGCCGGTGGTTACGGTTTCG
>JBBSRY010000322.1:0-4034 GCA_038242595.1 Mycobacteriales bacterium | reverse complement strand
CCTGGGATGTCACGCGTTGGTGTGTGCAATGGGGGTTTTCACATGTTTGCTAGCGCGAAGAAGCGATCAGTCCGGCTCATGGCCACTGCTCTGGTCCTCATCTGTCTGGCGGCCTGCGGTCCGGCCGATCAACCACAAGCCGGCGCGACAGCGTCCGCAGCGAAGGCCCCCACGGCTGCGCCAACATCGACCGAGGCGCCGGTCACGGTGCCGGCGCCGACAGCCAAGTTGCTGCTGACAACCAGTGAATCCAGTGTCGAGTTCGGGAGCCCGGCTACCTTCGCCGTCGAATTGACCGCGGGGAATAAGCCCATTTCCGATGCTGTGGTGCAGGTTTGGGTCGGAAGCGCCACCCAGCAGGTGACCACTGATGCGGCCGGCAAGGCGAGCGCGAGCATTGAAGCAGCAGATCTTCGCGACGGAACCAACACTGTCACCGCCGAGTTCGCCGGCGATGACCCCATCGAGTCCACCTCGGCCACCGCTACCGTCACGGTAACTCCGGCCCAGGTCCAGCTGGCCCTGGCCTCGACAGCGAACCCGGCCGGCAGCACCACCGTGTCAGCGACCCTCACCACCAAGCCCGGCGGTGCCGCCGGCACTGTCATATTTGATGTCGACGGCGCCGCAATGGATCCGGTAGCGGTTGTGGACAACGCAGCGACGGTCGAGATAACAGCAACCCTGGGGCTTGGCGATCATCTTGTCACCGGAACGTTTGTGCCCGAAAACTCCGCTCAGTACGCGGGCGGCGTGGCCTCGACCACGGTGTCGGTCACCAAGATCGCCACCACCGTGGTTGCTACCGCGGCCAAGGAGTCGGTCCGGTACGGCGACCAGTCGACGTTCTCCATCACGGTGCAATCTGCTGTCGGCGGTGATTTGACCAGCGCGGTCAGCATCAGTGACGGTTCCACCGTCATTGTCGAGGGCACTACCGATGCCGCCGGACTGGCATCGTTGCCATTCTTGAATCGGGCCGATCCTGGGCAACAAACCTACACGGTCAATTTTGTCGGTAGCGAGGCAGTGGGGGCGTCCAGCTCACAATTCGTTCTCAACACCGCACAGACCAATGTCGACATCTCGATCACCAAACCGTCCATCAGTCCGAATTCCGATGGCACGATTGTGGTCTCGTTGATCGGAACCCCGGATAAGCCGACCGGCCTGGTCACCATCACCTTCGACGGCACCGAAATAGCTTCCGGTCCGGTGGACGCAGAAGGCGTGATCTCCGCTCCGGTGACAGCAGTCCCGGTGGGCAGCCATGACATCGCGGTCGCCTATGCCGGTGATGCCAGATTCGAAGCGAACACCGCGACCTCAACCTTGTCGATCAAGCCGCCATTGGACAACCCCAACGCCGATGGCGCTGCCGCCATCGAGGCAACCAACCCCTGCCCGGTTACCGCGGCGGCGTGTGTTGACCTGACCAATGAACTGGCCTGGTTGCAGTCCGGCGGCAAGATCACCTACGGGCCGGTGAGCATGACCTCCGGGCGGGCCGGGCATCGCACCGTTGTCGGCAACTTCAACGTTTACTGGCTCGACAAGCACCACAAGTCGAGCATTTTCAACGACGCTCCGATGCCGAACTCGGTCTTTTTCGTCGGGGGAATTGCCTTCCACGCCGGCAGCCTGTCCGTGCAGTCCCATGGTTGCATCCACCTTTCCAATGCCGCCTCCGAAGTGTTCTTCGACAATCTGGTGCTTGGTGACGAGGTTGTTGTTTTCGGCACCGAGCCCTACTGATCCGCGGAGTTCGGGGTTGGTTGCGACAGAGTTTTGACGCTGCGACATCGACTGCATCCGTTGTCGTGGCGCGAAACCGGTGTCGGAGCGGCAGGCGTAGCGTGGGAGAGCGTGCAGACCCCACCACATTCGCAATCATCCGCCGCCGAAGTTCCTGCTCCTGAAACGGCAGCGGACTCACCTGTTCGCCCAAGCACGCTGGGCCAACTTCGAGCTTCTGGCCATCAACTCCGCTCCGTCAAAGACGAGTTGCGAGACAACCTGCTGAGCGCTCTGCGCGGTGAAAGACAGTGCTGGGCTGGGATAGTCGGGTTTGACGACACAGTTCTTCCGCAGCTCGAACGCGCCATTCTGGCCGGCCACGATGTTGTGTTGCTGGGCGAGCGCGGCCAGGGCAAGACACGGCTGCTACGAAGCCTGGTAGCGCTGCTGGACGAATGGACCCCGGTGATCACCGACAGCGAAATCGGTGAACATCCCTATCAACCCATCACACCGGCCTCGGTGCGGCTGGCACGCGAATTGGGTGCTGAGCTACCGATCAGTTGGAAACACCGCGACGATCGGTACACCGAGAAGCTGGCCACCCCTGATACCGCGGTTGCCGACCTGATCGGTGATGTCGACCCGGTGAAGGTGGCCCAGGGACGATCTCTTGGTGATCCGGAGACGATCCACTATGGGCTGGTGCCCAGGGCCCATCGCGGCATCGTTGCCATCAACGAACTTCCCGACCTGGCCGAACGGATTCAGGTGGCGCTGCTCAATGTGATGGAGGAGCGGGATATCCAGGTTCGCGGGTACACCCTGCGGCTGCCGTTAGACATCATGCTGGTGGCGTCGGCCAACCCAGAGGATTACACCAACCGGGGCCGGATCATCACCCCGTTGAAAGACCGATTCGGCGCCGAGGTCCGTACTCATTACCCGCTCGAGTTGGACGATGAAATCGCCCTGATCGAGCAGGAATCAGCGCTGACGGCAGCCGTGCCGTCCCATTTGATCACCATCATCGCCAGATTTACTCGGCTACTTCGGGAATCCAGTGCCATCGATCAGGGCTCGGGCGTCTCGGCTCGATTTGCTGTAGCCGCTGCCGAAACTGTTGCGGCGGCGGCCCTTCGGCGGTCGGCAATTCTGGGTGAGTCCCATCCGACGGCCAGGCCCATCGATCTGCAGTCAACACTGCCGGTACTGCGGGGCAAGTTGGAGTTCGTCACCGGCGAAGAGGAAAGAGCCGACGAGGTTCTGGAGCATTTGCTGCGCCGGGCGACCGCCGAAACTGCCAGGTCGTTGCTCCGTGGGATAGATCTGACCGACTTGGCCGCAGCGGTGGCCAAGCACCCGCTGCGCACCGGAGATCGGGTCAGCGCCGCCGAAGTTGTTGCTGCGCTGCCAGTTTTGCCGGCCGTGACCGCTATCGCCAGCAGACTGGGCGCAGAAGGCACCGAGGACCCGGGCCCGATGGCCTCGGCCGCCGAGTTGGCACTGGAACTGTTGTTTTTGACCAGGCGGCTGGCCAAAGCGCCGGGCGACACCGATGACACCGTGCGTTATGGCTGATCGATCCAATATTCCCGATCCGCATCTGCCCGGCCGTAAGGTCTTCGGCTCCTATTCCTACGGTCCGTATGTGGACGGCCCGGACCCACTGGCCCCGCCGGCCGATCTACGCGGCCTGATCGCCCGGATCGGCGATGAGGTGATGCAGGGCAGCTCGCCGCAACAGGCGCTGCGCGAACTCCTGAGGCAGGGGATGCCGGGGCGGAGGGGCCTGGATGATCTACTACGCCAGATCTGGGCCAAACGTCGGGAGTTGCAAAAAAACCACCGGTTGGACGGCACCCTGCAGGAGGTGCGAGAACTTCTGGAACAAGCGCTGACAGCCGAACGAAACGCGCTGGACGGCAACGACATCACGCCGCATGATGAGTTTCGATTGATGGAGCTGGAGATGCTCTCCAGCAACACGGCGACCGCGGTGCGAGAACTGGACCAGTACCAGTGGAAGTCATCGGAAGCGGCGCAGAAGTACCAACAGATTCAAGAGCTACTCGGCAAAGAGTTGCTGGATCAACGCTTTGTCGGCATGAAAAGGGCACTGCAAGATGCCACGCCGGAGGATCTGGCGCAGGTGGGGCAGATGCTGGCCAACCTCAATGCCTTGTTGGCCGCGCACGCCTCCGGAATGCAGAGCAGCCAGGAAATAGGGGAGAAGTTTGATGACTTCATCCGCGAGCACGGACAGTATTTCCCCGAAGAACCCACCTCGGTCGATG
>JBBSRY010000321.1:0-4038 GCA_038242595.1 Mycobacteriales bacterium | reverse complement strand
CCGATCCCCGAGCCCGGCCCGGAGGAGGCGATCGTCCGGACGACGGCAGCATTGATCTGCACCTCCGACGTCCATACCGTCAATGGGGCGATGCCGGTGCCCGACGGTCGCACACTCGGTCACGAGTCCGTCGGCGTCATCGAGAAACTCGGGTCATCAGTGACCGGTTTCCATGTCGGACAACGGGTCGCCGTCTGCGCCGTTACCCCCTGTTTCCGCTGTCACTACTGCCAGCGCGGCTATACCAGTCAGTGCGGCGGCGCCCTCGGCGGCTACAAGTACACCATCCAGATGGACGGCAACATGGCCGAGTACTTCGTCGTACCAGCTGCTTTCGCGAACCTGACCCCGATTCCCGACGACCTCACCGATGCCCAGGCCGTCTACACCTGCGATATGCTCACCACCGGTTTCATGGGCGCCGAGCACGCCTCTCTCCAGTTCGGCGACACGGTGGCCATTTTCGCTCAAGGCCCCGTCGGTCTGGCCGCCACGATCGCGGCGAATGCGATGGGCGCCGGCCGGATCATCGCGGTGGAATCCCGCCCGGAGCGCCAGGAAATGGCTCGGAAGTTCGGCGCCGACGATATTGTCGACTTCTCCAACGGCGACGCTGTCGATCAGATCATGGAACTGACCGGCGGCGAGGGTGTCGATGGGGCCATCGAGGCCTTCGGCTTCCCGGCAACATTCGAGGCTTGCGTCCGAGTCACCAAGGCCGGCGGTCGCGTCTCCAATATCGGCTATCACGGCGAAAACCCGAACCCGTTGCAGATTCCGCTCGACGCGTTCGGGCTCGGCATGAACGACAAGTCCATCCATACCGGACTGTGCCCCGGTGGCAGCGAGCGGATAACCAGGCTCTTCCGGCTGATGCAAAGCGGCCGGATCGACCCCACCCCCATGACCACGCATACCTTTGCCTTCGACGACATCGAAGAGGCATTCCAATTGATGCGGAGCAAGGAAGACGGCATCATCAAGCCGCTGATCACCTTCCCCTGACGCCTGTCCCAGGAACGCCCGGGCACCCCTGACACCCGCCGGTTCAGCTGACACCCGCCGGTTCAGCTGACACGGCAACAACTTTCGCACCGGTTGGCAGTTTTCGCGCTCTTTTCGACGCGAAAACTGTCAACGGGAGCGAAAGTTGTCGTCAAGGTCAAGGTCAAGGTCAAGGACGAGGCGCGGTTCGGGTAGGGACGAGGTCAAAGACGGGGCGCGGTTCGGGTGCCTCGTCTGTGGGTACACGCACATGGTGGATCCGGCCGGAGTTATTTATGCGTCAATCGGAGTGGCTGCGCTGAGCGCTGCCCTGTTGCCCCGGGTGTTGGGGCGGTTACCGATTTCAATGCCGATGGTGTTTGTCGCCGTCGGAGCTCTTGCCTTCGGTGTGATTCCGGGTTTACCTTCGCCGAACCCGTTGGAACAGAGCAATTTCACCATTCACCTCACCGAGGCCTGCGTCATCATTTCGTTGATGGGTGCTGGGTTGGCGCTGGATCGCCGGATCGGTTGGCGAAGATGGGCGACCACCTGGCGATTACTGGCCATCACCATGCCGCTGTCGATAGCCGCTCTGACGCTGTTGGGCATGTCCGTCCTGGGTCTGAGCGCTGCCAGCGCGTTTCTCCTTGGTGCCGCATTGGCTCCGACCGACCCGGTGCTCGCCAGTGAGGTGCAGGTTGGCGAACCATCGGTGGACGATGAGGACCAGGCCGAAGACGAAGCCCGCTTCGGTCTGACCTCAGAAGCCGGCTTGAACGACGGGTTGGCCTTCCCGTTTACCTACGCCGCAGTGGCGGTCAGCCTCGCAGCATCCGGTTCGGCGTTCGCTGTCGGTAGCTGGTTGCCGAAATGGCTGTGGCTGGACCTGGGTTGGCGGTTGGCCGCCGGCATCGCCGTCGGCGCCTTGATCGGATTCCTGCTCAGAAAGCTGTTCTTCTCCGCGCCATGGGAGGGTCTGAGACTGGCCGAACAAGCTGAAGGGTTTGTCGCCCTGGCCGCCACTTTCATTGCCTACGGGGTGGCCGAATTGGCCCACGGATATGGCTTTCTCGCCGTCTTCGTCTGCGCTTGCGTCATCAGGTCGGCCGAGCGAACACACGGCTTCCACCGGGTGCTGCATCAGTATGTCGAGCAGATCGAGCGCTTGCTGACCGTTCTGATTCTGATCCTGTTCGGCGGCGCCCTCACCCGCGGTCTGCTGAGCGGTGTCGGCTGGCCAGAGATCGCAGTAGCGGCCGCATTCCTGTTGCTGGTCCGGCCGTTGGCCGGCTGGGTCGGTCTGGTCGGGGGCGGTACCGGGCCGAGGGAGCGAGTCGTGATCGCGTTCTTCGGTGTGCGCGGAATCGGTTCGCTGTTTTATGTGGCCTTCGCCTTGGACCACGGCAACTTTGTCGATGGGCCACGGATCTGGGCGATAGTCGCGCTGGTGATTCTCGGCTCCGTCATCATTCACGGATTGGCCGCGACACCCGTGATGGGCATCCTGGATCAACGCCGCCGAGCCAGAGCCATCCGAAAATTTGGCGACCCATCCAAAGCACCCGGTACCGCGGTGTAGGCAGGTTGACCGTTCAGCAACATTGGGCCACTGCCGGGCGATCAACGGCCGGCGATGACCGGGGAGGAAGCTCATCGGTATGGATCTGCCCACCCTTGAGGACCTGACCGATGACCCGCACCCACATCTGGCGGCGCTGCGGGCCCGCGGCCCGGTGCAGTGGGTGCCAGCCCTGCGGGGCTGGGTGGTGCTGGGCCACCGCACTGCAATTGAGGTGATGCGCGATGTGGAGACCATTACCGTCGACGATCCACGGGTCACCACCGGACGGGTGGTCGGTCCGAGCATGCTGTCCACCGACGGCGCCGAGCACGCTCGACACCGCAGCCCATTTGTCGCGCCGTTCACCCTACGTGCCACCCGGGCCCGGTTCACCACCTTCGTGGCGCAGGAGGCGCAGCGACTGGTCGGCGCCATTGCTCCGCTCGGAACGGCCGAGTTGCGCACGGCCGTTGCCGGGCCGATGGCCGTGTCCTGCATGCAACTGGCTTTGGGCCTGGAGGCGATTCCGGTAGACCGGCTGTTGGGCTGGTACCGCGGGATCGTCAGCGCGGTGGCCGATCTCACGGCCGGCGCCCCGGTTTCCCAGACCGGGACAGACTCCTACGAGAACCTCTCGAATGCTGTCCGGGCGACGATCAAAGACAGCAGCGGCTTCCTCGGCGAGGTGGTTGCGCAGGCTGGTGCGTTGACCGAAACGGAGCTTGTGTCCGACACCGCGGTGCTGCTGTTCGGTGGAATCGAGACCACCGAGGGCATGATCGCCACCTTGCTGCACCACCTGCTGACGCAGCCCGACGCACTCGAGCAGGTGCTCGCCGACGGGACACTGCTCGATGCGGCGATCGAGGAATCGTTGCGACTGGAACCGGCTGCAGCGCAGGTCGACCGGTATGCCACGCGTGATGTGCGGATCGGCGGGGCCGATATCCGACGATCAGACCTGGTGATGGTTTCGCTGACCGGAGCGAACCGGGACCCGCAGGTTTTCACCGAACCGGACCGCTTTCGGCTCGACCGCCCGAATTCCCGCCAACACCTGGCCTTCGCCCAGGGCCCGCATGTGTGTTTGGGGATGCACCTCACCCGCCTGGAAACACGATCAGCGGTGGCCGCGCTGCTGCGACTGCCCGGTCTACGACTCACTGCTGCAGCCACTGCACCAACTGGTCTGGTCTTCCGCAAACCGGACCGGATAACGGCCGTCTGGGATCCCGGCTGGACACATTAACGCAGAGCGATACCGGCCTCATCGGCCCGCGTGCTCAGCACACAGAACTCGTTGCCCTCAAGATCAGCAAGGACCGCCCAGCCGGCCAAACCAAGCCAAGCAGCATTCCACACCGGTGATCGTCGGAATCACGGCAGCAAGTACGAAAGTCACACACGGATGATTTGAGGGCCCATGGCTTCAAACCGATCGGCCTCGTGTCGCCGCAGCCCGGAATCGGTCACGATGATGTCCAGGTCGG
>JBBSRY010000320.1:0-4039 GCA_038242595.1 Mycobacteriales bacterium | reverse complement strand
GATCACGAGGAGCCTGCTTCCGAGTTCAGTCGGCCGGCGACTTCGGCGGCCCAATAGGTGAGGATGATATGCGCGCCGGCCCGCTTGATTCCGGTCAAACTTTCCATGATGGCCCGGTCACGGTCAATCCAGCCATTCGCTGCGGCCGCTTCGATCATCGAGTACTCGCCCGAAACCTGATAGGCGGCAACGGGAACGCCGGAGAACGAGGCGATATCGGCGACGATATCCAGATAGGACATGGCTGGTTTGACCATCACCAGATCAGCGCCCTCGGCGATATCCAATTCCACCTCCAGGGTGGATTCCCGGCGATTGGCACTGTCCTGCTGATAGCTACGGCGATCCCCGGTCAGCGCCGAGTCCACTGCCTCTCGGAACGGGCCGTAGAACGCCGAGGCGTATTTAGTGGCGTAGGCCAGGATCGCAGTATCGGTATGGCCGGCTGCGTCCAGGCTCTGCCGGATGGCCGCCACCTGGCCATCCATCATGCCGGACGGGCCGACGATGTCGGCGCCGGCCTCCGCCTGGGCCAGTCCCAAGTCCTGATAGCGAATCAAGGTGGCGTCGTTATCCACCCGGCCGGCGCTGTCCAGTACCCCGCAGTGCCCGTGATCGGTGAATTCATCCAGGCACAGGTCCGACATCAGGACGGTGTCGCTCCCGACTTCGGCGCGCAGATCGCGAAGGGCAACATTGAGAATGCCGTCCGGATCGGTAGCGCCGGAGCCGTTGGCATCGCGGGTGGCCGGCACGCCGAAAATCATCAGCCCACCCACACCGGCGGCAACGGCTTCGGCCGCGGCCCGGCGCAGCGAATCGCGACTGTGCTGCACCACACCCGGCCTGGAGGAGATCTGCGCCGGGCCGGTCAAATCTTCCTTGATGAACATCGGCAGCACCAGATCGGCTGGATGCAGACGGGTTTCGGCGACCAGACGACGCAGCGCCGGGGTTCGACGCAGACGGCGCGGACGGCGAACCGGACTGATGAAAGACGGCGAGGACACGTGACTTCCTTACTTCTGGGATGGTGATGATCGGGCGGCCGAGAATGCGATAAGCCCGGCGACCAGTGCGGCCGGGGTGGGGGAGGCGGCCACGAACCCCACTGTGAACCCTTGGGCAAAAGCTGCTTTCGCGGTGGTGTGACCAATACAGCCCACCACGGTACCGACCGGCACGGTTGTTGCTGCGGCCAGCGATGCTGCTGCTGACGGGGAGTTCAGTAATACTGCCTGGAACCGCCCGGCGATCAGGTCGTCCACCACACTCTTTGGTGGGCGCAGGTTTTCGGTGCGATAGGCAATCACTCGGTCAACTTCGTATCCCATGGCCGAGAGCGCGTAGTCCAAGGTGTCCATCGCGATCTGCGATCCGGGTAGCAGCACACTCTCCGGCTGGGAGTGCGGGGCCGGCCAGATGGTGACAAGTCCGGCGGCGGACTGATGACGTTGTTCGGGTACCAGATCCACCGGGAAGCCGGCAGCCTTGAGCGCGGCAACCGTTGCCGGACCCACTGCGGCAACGCGGGTTTCGGCTGATATCAGGGGATCAATAACGAGCTCATCAGCCCTGGAGACCAAGGCCCGGACGGTGTTCGCCGAGGTGAACGCGACCCACTGATAGTCGCCGGCCGACAAGGCCAGCAACGCATTATCCAGCCCGGCGGTATCGCCTGGCATACCGATCTGGATCAGCGCAACGGCCTGCGCTGTGGCCCCGACGCCGTCGAGTATTTTGATCAGCTCGCTGTTGGTGGTCTGGGACGAACTACCGATCAACACCTGCCAGCCCTGCAGCAAGCCACTGGTCATGATGCGACCATCAGCTCTTTCGCGCCGTCGGCCAGCAGTTTCTCGGCCAGTGCTCGTCCGAGCTGTTGGGCGCGCTCCACCGAATCAGCGCCGCCGGTGCGGAGTTCGGCCGTACCGTCCAGGGCGAATACCGCTCCGGTCAGGCTCAGGCCGGAGCTGCTGACGGTGGCACTGGCGCCGACCGGGGCTGTACAACCGGCTTCCAGGACGGATAAGAACTCCCGCTCGGCCAAGGCCGCAGCTCGGGTGAACGGGCTGTCGATTTCGGCGTGAGCGGTGAGATACCAATCGGTTTCGGTGTCCCCATCACGACACTCCACCGCCAGCGCGCCTTGACCTGGGGCCGGCAACATGACATCGGCGGCAAAACGCTGCGTGATGGCGCGGGACAGGCCCAACCGGTTCAGCCCGGAGGTGGCCAGTACCACCGCATCCAATTCGCCGGACTCGACCTTGCCCAGCCGGGTCGGCACATTACCGCGGATGGCGGTGACCAACAGATCAGGCCGGGTCCGGAGTAACTGGGCGGCCCGTCGAGGCGAACCGGTTCCGACCCGGGCGCCGTACGGTAGGTCCATCAAAGTCAACCCCTCGCGAGCGCAGAGCGCATCGGAGGGATCCTCCCGCAGCGGAACCAACGCCAGGGTGATGCCCTCGACGATGGCTGTCGGCAGATCCTTGAAGGAGTGCACGATCACGTCCACCTCGCCGGCCAGCAACGCCGCGCGAACCGCGGTGACAAAGACTCCGGTACCACCGATATTGGCCAACGGCCCCTGATTGATGTCACCCTCGGTGCGAATCTTCACCAGTTCGATGGTGCGACCGGTAGCGGCTTGGATCGCTGCTGCGACGTGACCGGATTGGGTCATCGCCAACGCACTACCGCGGGTTCCCAGCTTCAACGGACCCGTCACGACGTCCCGGCAATTCCACTTGCTGCCAACTGATCGGGTTCAACGTCGATACCGGCCCAGTCCGTGGCCGAATCAGAGCCGGCCGTGGTGGGTTTTGCGGCCCGTAGATTGCGACAACAACCGACAGCACACGGATTTGGTGTCGGACTGAATCGGGTCAGGGCCTGGACCGGATTGGTGGGATCCAACCGTTCCTCGATCAGATCGACCAGACCGGACACAAATCGCGAATCGGTGCCAGGGGTGGCGACCCGGCGGAAGAGCAGACCGGCCTCCTGAGCACTCTCGGCCGCCTCGTTATCCAGATCCCAGACCACCTCGACATGATCGGAGACAAATCCGATCGGGATCACGATCACCCCGCGTCGTCCCAACGCAGGCAAGCCGGCGATCACATCATTCACATCGGGTTCCAGCCACGGCATCGACGGCGGCCCGGAACGGGACTGATAGGCCAACTGCCAGTTCGCCGTCACACCCAACCGTGTCTGGAGATCACTGACGACCAGCTCGCAAGCAGCCAGATGCTGAGCGACATAGGCTCCGCCGACGCCGTAAACACCTGGTGCGCCGGAGGAATCAGCCATTGCGTCGGGAATGGAATGCGTGGTGAAGACCAATTCCAATTCGGTGACCGGCACCCCGGCGTCGATGGCGGCAGTCACCGCTTGGCCGGTGGCATCGGCGACCGGCCGGATGAACCCGGGGTGATCGAAATAGTGCCGGAGCTTGTCGATCCGTACCTTTCCGACAAGGTTGTTGTTCTGTAGTGCCAACCCGAAATCTTCGCGGTACTGCCGGCAGGACGAATAGCAGGAGTAGGCGGACGTGGCCAATCCCAGCAACCGGTTCTGGCCGGCCTCGTGGGCCTGTTGCACCACATCGGTCATGAACGGAGCCCAATTCCGATTGCCCCATAACACCGGCAAGTCGATACCCCGTGCGGTGAGTTCGGCCTGTAGTGCCGCCTGCAGCGCGCGGTTTTGCGCATTGATCGGCGACGATCCGCCCAGCGCCTGGTAGTGATGTGACACCTCGACCAGACGTTCCTCGGGGATGCCTCGTCCGCGAGTGACATTGCGCAGGAACGGCATCACATCATCGGGACCTTCCGGGCCGCCGAACCCGGCCAGCAGGATGGCATCCCACCCGGGTTCGGTGACGGCGACGGCCGCCCCGGCTTCAGGGGACATGGCTTCAGGGGACACGGCTTCAGGGGACATGGCTTCAGGGGACACGGCGTCACCAAATTCCGTGGTCACAAAATAACCTCTACGACGCCGGCCGGCTCGACGCGACGGCCGG
>JBBSRY010000319.1:0-4044 GCA_038242595.1 Mycobacteriales bacterium | reverse complement strand
GATCTAAAACTGGCCACCACCACCGCTTTGGTGACCGACGGACGCTTCTCCGGAGCCAGCCGCGGACCATGTGTCGGCTATGCCTACCCAGAAGCACTGGACGGAGGCCCGCTGGCCTTGCTCCGAGATGGTGACTTGATCGAAATCGACGTCACCGCAGGTGGACTGAATCTAGTTGGTGTCGATGGATCGAGAGTGACCGCAGCACAGGCAGCCGAAGTACTGCAACGGCGGCTCGAGGATTGGACGCCCCCACGCATTCGTCACACCGGCGTCCTGGCGCACTTCACCGCCATGGCCAGACCGGCGCTTCTTGGCGCCGGCCTTGACCCTGCAGCGGTCGAACGACCAAGGACCACCACACCGACGACACCCGGGGACCAACTGTGACCGCGACTCCGTTTCCCGGCGCGACCATCGACGTTCAGGCCGAAGCCGGCCACCCACTGCCCAGGTATCGCAGCCTGCCGGAGAAAGTGGGGGGTACCAACGAGATTGCAGGCCATGGCTGGCATCTGGACGATCTGGTGTTGCCCGCCCTGACACTGCGCTTGAGCTCCCTGCAGCACAACATTTCCCTTCACGCTGCCTGGTGCGCCGCCAACGGTGTGCAGTTCGCCCCACACGCGAAGACACACCTGTCGCCGGAGTTGGTGGGCATGCAGATGCAATCCGGCGCTTGGGGGATGACGGCGGCCACTGCTCATCAGGTCCGTTGGTTGGCCGCGGTGGGGGTCCGCCGGATCATCTTGGCGCACCAGGTCGCAGATCGACCCAATATCAGGCTGCTTGCGGCACTGCTGTTGGCGAACCCCGATTTGGCGGTGTACGTGCTGGTTGATTCTGAGGAATTGATCGTTATCCTGAACCGAGAACTGACCGCCGCCGGCATCACGCGACCCCTTCAGGTACTGCTCGAGTTGGGCAGTGTCGGTGGCCGAACTGGGGTCCGCGATCCTGAGGCACTGATCTCGATGTCGTCGTCGATTTCCAGCAGTCGGGTTCTTGTTCTGGCCGGGGTGGAGTGCTTCGAAGGTGTTCTACCGGTCGGGCGGACGGGGGAACACCTCGAGGTCGTCGATGCCATGTTAAACACCCTCGCAGATGCGGTCAGGACGCTGGATGCCAAGGATATGTTCAATGGGGTTTCTGAGATCCTTTTCACCGCTGGCGGTTCGGTCTATCCGGATCGAGTGGCCGCAGCGGGCTCGCAACTGACCGGCCTGAGCCTGCCGGTCAGGACGGTGGTGCGATCCGGTGGGACAGTGGTGCACGATTACGGCGACTCGGCCCGTAACGCCCCTCTCGCCCCGGAGGCCAAGAACCCGTTGGGGGGTCTAAGGCCAGCTTTGGAGCTCTGGGCCACCGTGGTGTCAACACCCGAACCCGGCGTAGCGCTGGCGGCCTTCGGCAAGCGCGACTCTTCTTTCGACAGTGGAATGCCGGTTGTTCTGGGGTATTGCACGCAGGGGGGGCAGGAGCAGGAACCGCAGGGCATCACCGTTACGCGACTCAACGACCAGCACGCCTATCTCAGTCATGATGGTGGGTTGCAGGTCGGGCACCGGCTTCGATTGGGCCCGATCCATCCGTGCACGGTCTTCGACAAGTGGCCGTTGATACCGCTTCTGGATGATGACGACGGTGTCATCGGCGCCGTCACAACCTGGTTCTGACTCGGTGGCAAGCCCACCCGAGAACCCGCCCGTCCCAATGATTGACGTGATAAGCGCAACCAGAGTACGGTCTTGCTAAACGAAATCCAAATTCCAGTGAGTGAAAAAGTTAAGGGAGAAGTCGAGATGGTAATCGGGTCTTGGCCGGAGTCCGCGGCTGCTTGGGAGCGGGCGAAGGGTTCTCTTGGCGGCGGTGTGTCGACCGGGATGCGGGCGTCGATGAAACCCCATCCGTTGTTCTTCGCCTCTGGGAGCGGACCACGATTGACCGACCTGGATGGCAACACCTATCTGGACTATGTGCTCGGGTGGGGTCCGGTGATTCTTGGTCATGGCCATCCGGCGCTGACCGAGGCGGTGACGTCGAAAGCCCCGTTGGGCGCGACGTTCGGGGCTGGACACCGGCTGGAGTATGAAGTCGCCGAACAGGTGTTGGCGGCGATTCCTGGCGTCGAGCGAGTGTTGTGGTCCAACACCGGGTCAGAGGCCACTCAGATCGCGCTGCGGTTGGCGCGGGCGGTGACCGGACGTCGCCGTTTCGTGAAGATGCTGGGGCATTACCATGGCTGGTCAGACGCCTTCCTAGTGGGCTACAGACCAGATGCCGATGGTCGGATTGAGTCCCTCGGGAGTGCTGGCCAGCGGACCTCGGCGTTGGCCGATGTGAGCCTGGTGCCATTTGGGGACCTGGACGCGACAGCGAAGGTGCTCAATGACCCCACGTCGGATGTTGCGGCGGTGTTCGTGGAGCCGGTGTTGTGTAACTCGGGGGTGATTGCGCCGCCGGATGGATATCTGGCCGGGTTACGCGAATTATGTGATGCCACGGATACGTTGCTGATCTTTGACGAGGTGATCACCGGGTTCCGTCTGGCCTACGGCGGCGCGGTCGAAAAGTTCGGTGTTCAACCGGATCTGGTAGTGCTGGCCAAGGCAATCGCCGGTGGATACCCGATGTCTGCAGTGGCCGGCAAAGCATCGATCATTGACCGGACCCAGTCCGGGGTCGTGCACGCGGGGACCTACAACGGCAACCCAGTGGTGCTGGCGGCAGCGTCGGCGACGATGGCGGTGTTGGGTGGTGAAGGGGTATACCCGGCGTTCGAGGCGCGCGGTCGGGAGTTGGCCGATGGGATGCGTTCGTCATTGGCCAGTCATGACGTTACCGGAGCGGTGAACCAGGTCGGGCCGGTGGTGCAATGTATGACCGGCGGTTCAGGATCGGGTGCTACGTTCGCCGAGTTCCTTACGGCCGACCAAGTCTTCTACGACCGATTGGTGGTGCACATGTTGCAGCGTGGGGTGTTTGCGCTCCCTGGTGGGCGCTGGTACATCTCCACCGAGCACACCGCTGCCGACATCGCTGCCACGGTCGACATTTTCGATCAGGCCCTGGCAGCTACCATCGCCGACGGTCCCGGACCGAAGTAACTCAGGTGGCCACTGCCGACGCCGGCCGTGCCGACCATCTGCCGCAGAGCCCGCGGGTCGTCGGCACGGCCGGCCCGACTGTTTCGTTACTCGGTGGAGTACACGGGGACGAGCTCGAGGGCGTGTTAGCCGTGCGGGCCGTCGCATTCGAATTGTCTCGAATTCCCCTGCGGGGGACGGTGCGCTGGGCGGCGCCGGCCCACCCCGCCGCGTGGGACGCCAACAGCCGTCTGTCCCCGGATGACGGACTCAACCTGGCCCGCGTCTTCCCAGGGGCCGCTCACGGATCGCCGACCGAACGAGTGGCAGCACATCTCACCAACACGCTGATCGAAGGGTCGAACCTGCTGATCGACTTACACTCGGCCGGCCGCAGTTTCGACATGCCCCTACTGTGTGGATTCCACTCCGAGGGCCGGCTGGCCGGCCAGGCTGCCGCTGCCGCTGCCGCTTTCGCCGCACCGCTGACCTGGCGCCACCCCGAATCCGGATCCGGGAGATCGCTCTCCGCCGCCGAGGATCTGGGTATCCCGTCGATCTACGTTGAGGGGAGAGGCGGCGGGCAAATCCGACTCGATGACCTGCATGCCTACCGAGACGGGATGTTGCGGGTCCTGGCTCACCTGGGCATGATCGATCACGCGCCGCCAGCGGGCCCCACCCTTGTCGTCACCGGCGACGGCAACACCGACGAGGGCATGACAGCGCCCTGCCCGGGCTATTTCGTGATGGCATGCGACGTCGGCGACCGACTCTCGTCCGGGCAGCTCATCGGAAGTATCCTCGACGACAACGCGCAGACGCTTGTCGACATCGTTGCCGACCAGGGCGGTGTCGTGATGCTGCTGCGACGAGGGGCGCGGGTGGCGGCCGGCGACACGTTGGCTATCGTCGGTAACCGGGAAGGGCCGTATCTCTCCTGAGGCGTCAGGGTCAG
>JBBSRY010000318.1:0-4044 GCA_038242595.1 Mycobacteriales bacterium | reverse complement strand
GGCAGGTTGAATCTGGATGAGTACGGCGAGCGTGCCACCAAGGTGACCAACGCGCGAACGATGATTGACATCGAGGTGGTCTTCGGCGATCTCCCGGAACCTCGCCCGGTCGGGGCCGCTATGGCGATGCCGCAGTATGCGGCGCCATCAGTTCCTGCCGCCGCCGCGCCGGCCGTCTCCCAAGGCCCCAACAAGGCCTTGATCGCGTTGATCGCGGCCATGCCGTTCATCGCTGTCGGTCTCTTCTTCGCCACCGGTCTGTGGTACTTCTTCATCTTGATCCCACTTGTTGGCGCGATCGCCGGCCCGTTCGTCAACCGCGATCAGTAGCCGGGCCGACATTTCAGGCGACCGGTGACACCAGCAGATCCCGCACTTCGGGCGCCTCGAGCCGCACCGCATCGGCCGACTCATCCGACGGCTCGGTCTGTGATTTGCGTTCGGCCTCCACTCGAGCGATATAGGCGGCCACCTCAGCCATCTGCTCCTCGGGACTCCACCCGAGCACTTCGGCCATGATTTCCGCTGCCCGCTGGGCAGTTTCGGTGCCACGGTGCGAGTACTCGATAGAAATCCGCATCCGTCTGGCGAGTAGATCCTCCAGATGTAACGCACCCTCATGGGACGTGCCGTAGTACGCCTCGACCTCCAGATAGTCGGGCGCGCCCGGTAGTGGCTGCAATAGTTCTGGCCGGCCGTTTGCCAACGCAAGGAGTTCGTGGATCTCAGATCCGTAGCGATTCAATAGGTGTCGGATCCGATAGGGGTGCACGCCGTGATCCTTGGCCAACCGGTCCGCCTGGTTCACCAGCGCCTGATACCCCTGCGCGCCGATCAGTGGCACATTCTCCGTGCAGGACGGGTTGATCCGTCCGGGGAGATCTTCCGCCGCGGCCTCGACCGCGTCCGCACCCATCACGCGATAGGTGGTGTACTTGCCGCCGGCGATGGCCACCAACCCGGGCGCCACACGCGAAACTGCATGCTCCCGCGAGAGTTTCGATGAAGACTCGCTCTCCCCCGCCAGCAGCGGGCGAAGCCCGGCGTATACGCCCTCGATGTCGGCGTGGGTCAGCGGTGTCGCCAGCACCGTGTTGACATGTTCAAGGATGTAAGCGATATCGGCCTTCGTTGCAGCTGGATGGGCGAGGTCGAGATTCCAGTCGGTGTCAGTGGTTCCGACGATCCAATGCGATTTCCACGGGATCACGAATAGCACCGACTTCTCGGTTTTGAGGATCAACCCGGTCTCGCTGGGGATGCGATCGCGTGGTACCACCAGATGCACCCCCTTGGAGGCGCGGACGCGGAATCGGCCACGGCCACCGGAGAGTCGTTGCAGCTCATCGGTCCAGACCCCGGTGGAGTTGATCACCACCTGCGCTTTGACCATTGCCTCCTCGCCGGATTCGACATCGCGAACTTTGACGCCGGCCACCCTGTCTGCCTCTTTGACAAAGCCGATGACCTGGGTCGACGTCCTGATGATGGCTCCGTAGGCCGCCGCGGTACGGGCCACGGCCAGGGTGTGGCGCGCGTCGTCGACCAACCCGTCGAAGTATCTGATGCCGCCGACCAGTGCATCTTTCTTGAGTGCGGGAGCCAGTCTCAACGCACCCGCCCTGGTCAAGTGCTTATGCCGGGGGACACTTCGGGCACCCCCCATTGAGTCGTACATGATCAAGCCGGCCCCGACATATGGCCGCTCGATGACCGACTTCACCAACGGATACAGGAACGACACCGGCTTGGCCAGGTGCGGACAAATCTTGGTGAGCATCAGTTCTCGCTCCCGGAGCGCCTCACGAACCAGCCCGAACTCGAACATTTCCAGATACCGCAGGCCACCGTGAAAGAGTTTGGACGATCGGCTCGAAGTTCCGGAAGCTAGGTCGCGCGCTTCGATCAGGGCCACTGACAGGCCGCGAGTGACGGCGTCCAATGCTGCACCGGTTCCCACAACGCCGCCGCCGATGACGACTACGTCAAATGTCTGTGACTGCAACTTGTCCCAGTTGTCCCGGCGGGCCTTCGGTCCGAGCTGAGCTGCGCTGAGTCCGTCCAAGTTACTCATGTTCGAGTCCCCTCTCCTGCTTTATGGCTGGGTTGCGGTGTGGCTCGCGGGATCCGGTGCCGTTGAGAAGCCGGTGCCGTTAACTGGTGTGGGTGCAGAAGCAAACGCCGTTAGAAGCTGACCCAGCAGTAGATCCGTTCCCCGCGTGATCGTGCCCGCCGGGCCAGGCCGGCCAGGTTGTGCAGGAACGCGGCCACGTCGGCAGCATCAACGGTCCCGTCGAATTCCTCCGAGCGGGACCATTCCACTGCCACGTCAGCAAGCTTTTCCTCCTTGGCGTCGGCCAGGACTGCCTGCAGCGGATCAGAAACGGTGGAGATGATGGCTTCGTTGTCCGCGCTGCTGTGCAACGTCGAGCCCGCACGAGGAGTATCCAGGATGTCGTTGAAGTCGACCCCGGTCATGATCTCCTCGAGCTCAACCAGGTGCAAAGACGGTTCCACCCCACTGACGGACAGCGTGTCCCAGGCGGGAGTGCCGTTCGCCTGGGCAGGAACTCTGGTTGGCCCCCCCAGAGCATCGATCAGCGAAGCAGCGATCTCGTCGGACGGTGCGGAGAAGTAGTCATATCGCATTGCCATGAGATGACGCTATTACCCTGGCCCGCGCCGCGCTACCCCGGGGTAAGTACATCGACCAGCGCTCGACATCTTGTTCGAGAAATATCGACCTACCCGTTGACATGTTCAGCGGCAGGTCGTATCATTCATACATCAGTTCCACAAATACACTGGGGGGTGGGGGTATGGTTGCGATCGCTGGGGATCCGTCCGATGCGAGCAGTCTAAAAGACCCCACCGACATTGATTCTTCGAAGGCCGCTTCCCTTCCGGAAGCCGATCTCGCCCCGGAGTTTGACGAGAGTTGCGACGCTCTTGTTCTCCCCTTCCCCGCCGAGTTGGCCGAAACCCCGCCCGCGCCGTCAGTCGAGCCTGCCGAGACCCCACCCTCACCAACGGACGAACCCGTCCAGCCCACTTCGTCGTCGGTCGAGCCTGCCGAAACTCTATCGCCGTCCGTCGAAACCCGGCCATCGCCGGTCGAGCCTGTCGAGCCTGTCAAGACTGCTTCTGCACCAACACCTCCGGCCGCAGCGGCTGATCTGACCTGCTCGTTGATCGAGCCCGTCGAGACCCTGGCCTTGTCGTTGGTTGAGCCTGTCGAGACCGCGGTCACCTCAACCCCTTCGGCGGTCCCGGTTGATTTGACGGGTGCTCCGGGTTTGGGGTTGGTGGCGGTGCTGTCGGGTTTGAATCCGGCGCTGCTGTCGGGGCGGCAGATCCTGGACGGTATCGCCGGTCTGGACCGGGTGCTGTCCTGGGTGAGCGGGGTGCAACAAACCTGGCTCGCCGCGGCCGCCAAACCCGGCCTGGTGGTGGACAAGGACAGCGCCGCAGCAATGGTCGAAGTGCGGGAGGGGATCGACCTGGACGAACTCCAGGACACCGACCCGGAAGCTGCGCTGGGGTTGATCCACGCCCACACCATCCATCTGGCCGCCCAGGAACTGGCGCCGCTGCTGTCGTTGGCGCACCTCACCGCCAAGGACCGCATCAGTCAGGCCCACGACGTGGTGAACAATCTGCCGATGATCCACCACGCCGTCCTGACCGGGGTACTCAATCCCTACCGGGCCTCGCTGATCGCCGCCGGCACCGCCACCATGAACCCCGATACCCGCCACCTGGCGGCGCAGATCCTGCTCAACCACGGCGCCACCCTGGGGGTGGGCCGGTTGACAAAGCTGATCAAAAAAACTTTCGCCGCCCTGGACAACGAAGGGTTCAATGCCCTGGGCGTGCAGGCCCACCGGGGCCGGGACTTCCAACTGTTCACCGACGAACACGGCATGGGCAAAATCTGGGCCACCCTCCCGGCCGATCAGGCCCTGCTGATCCAAGGGATCATCGAAGAACTCGCCGACCATCACTACAAACTGCAACACAACAACCCCGACACCCCCCTCGGAT